>NZ_JAGYGD010000026.1:0-91551 GCF_019947275.1 Pseudomonas sp. GL-RE-29 | reverse complement strand
ATCCGGGATCTGGCGACGGGGCATGTTGTGCGCCCGGATTGAGACCTGGTCGTCCCCATCGCTGGCTTGCCAGCTCCCACAGGTTTCGGCGGTGAATACAAATATTGTGAACACCAGAAATCACTGTGGGAGCTGGCTTGCCAGCGATGAGGCCCCGGAAAACGCTGAAAATCCTAAGGCAACAAAATGACCGAGCCTGTCGTACGCCGCGCCGACAACTCGGTCTGAGCCTTCGCCGCTTCAGCCAATGGATAACGCTGGCTGATGTCCACAGTCAGCTTGCCGCTGATGATCATTTCAAATAGCTCGTCCGCCATCCGTTGCAGATTCTCAGCGTTGTTGGCATAGGTCCCCAGTGTCGGCCGGGTGACGTACAACGAACCTTTCCCCGCCAGAATCCCCAAATTCACCCCGTCCACCGCACCCGACGCATTGCCGAAACTCACCACCAACCCACGCGGTGCCGCGCTATCGAGTGAGGTCAACCAAGTGTCCTTGCCGACGCCGTCGTACACCACCGGGACTTTTTTGCCGTCAGTCAATTCCAGTACACGTTGTGCGACGTTTTCATGGCTGTAGTCGATGGTCGCCCATGCGCCGTTGGCCTTGGCCAGCGCGGCTTTCTCCGCTGAACTCACCGTACCGATCAGCTTGACGCCCAGGGCCTTGGCCCATTGGCAAGCGAGGGAACCGACGCCACCGGCCGCAGCGTGGAACAGGATGGTTTCGCCACCCTTGAGTTCATAGGTCTGACGCAGCAAGTACTGCACGGTGAGACCCTTGAGCATCACGCCAGCGGCCGTTTCGAAGCTGATGGCGTCCGGCAGATGCACCAGGTTAGCCTCGGGCAACACGTGAACGTCGCTGTAGGCACCCAACGGACCGCTGCCATAAGCTACGCGATCACCAACTTTGAACCGCGTGACTTCGCTGCCGACCGCCTCGACCACGCCTGCTCCTTCCGATCCCACGCCCGATGGCAGGGACGGTGGCGGATAAAGACCGCTTCGGTAGTACGTGTCGATGAAGTTCAGGCCGATCGCCTTGTTGCTCACGCGCACCTGCTGCGGGCCGGGCTCGGCGGGTTGGTAATCCACATACTCGAGTACTTCGGGGCCGCCATGGGCGCGGAACTGAATACGCTTTGCCATCTGCCTTCTCCTTGATTCGTCGATACGAAGCGCCCTATCGAACTCCTAACCTTGACCTTCGTCAACTGCGACGAGTGCATCGGCGGTGGTATGCTACGCGCCCATTTGCGCAGGCTGAGCTCCGATGGAGCGCCGCGTTGTTTTGCCCGATTCAAGGTGATGACATGACGACCCGCACCGAGGCCGTAAAAGCCTATCTGCTCGACCTGCAAGACCGCATTTGTGCTGCCCTGGAAGCCGAAGACGGTGGTACGCGCTTCGTCGAAGACGCCTGGACCCGGCCTGCCGGCGGTGGCGGCCGTACGCGGGTGATTGAAAACGGCACGGTCATCGAAAAGGGCGGCGTCAACTTTTCCCACGTCTTCGGCAGCGGTCTGCCACCGTCCGCCAGCGCCCATCGGCCGGAACTGGCCGGGCGCGGCTTCGAAGCCCTCGGCGTGTCGCTGGTGATCCACCCGCACAACCCGCACGTACCGACCTCCCACGCCAACGTGCGTTTTTTCATCGCCGAGAAAGAAGGTGAAGAACCGGTCTGGTGGTTCGGCGGCGGTTTCGACCTGACCCCTTATTACGGCAATGAAGAAGACTGCGTGCACTGGCACCGCGTCGCCGAGCAGGCCTGCGCGCCGTTTGGCCCGGACGTCTACTCGCGGTACAAGGCTTGGTGCGACAGCTATTTCCACATCAAGCATCGCCACGAGCCACGGGGCATCGGCGGCCTGTTTTTCGATGATCTGAACGAGTGGGACTTCGACACCAGTTTCGCCTTCATGCGCGCCATCGGCGACGCGTACATCGAGGCGTATCTGCCGATCGTGCAGCGGCGCAAGAACGATGCGTTCACTGCCAAGCAGCGCGAGTTTCAGGAATTCCGCCGTGGGCGTTACGTCGAGTTCAACCTGGTTTACGACCGTGGCACCTTGTTCGGCCTGCAATCGGGCGGGCGTACCGAGTCGATTCTGATGTCACTGCCGCCACAAGTGCGCTGGGGTTACGACTGGAAAGCCGAGCCTGGCAGCGAAGAAGCACGCCTGACCGAGTATTTCCTGCAAGACCGCGATTGGTTGGCCAAGGGTTGAGAATTGTTTTGCCGGGGATGGCGCCAATATCGCGGCCTCCGGCAGCTCCTACAGGTGAGGTTTAGATGGACCGTTACGTCGTATTCGGTAACCCGATTGGCCACAGCAAATCGCCGTTGATTCATCGCCTGTTTGCCGAGCAGACCGCGCAGAAACTCGACTACAGCACTTCACTGGCACCTCTTGACGACTTTTCCGGCTGCGCCCGGGCATTTTTCCTCGAAGGTCGCGGGGCGAATGTGACAGTGCCGTTCAAGGAAGAGGCCTATCGCCTGGCCGACACCCTGACTGCAAGGGCGCAACGGGCTGGCGCGGTGAACACCCTGAGCAAGCTCGAAGACGGCACGTTGTTGGGTGATAACACCGACGGTGCCGGTCTGGTGCGGGACCTGACGGTTAACGCCGGTTTCAGCCTCAAGGGCAAACGCATACTGCTGCTCGGTGCTGGCGGCGCGGTGCGCGGTGCGCTCGAACCGTTGCTGGCCGAGCAACCGGCGTCGGTGGTCATCGCCAACCGCACGGTGGACAAGGCCGAGTTGCTGGCGGAATTGTTCTGCGATCTGGGACCGGTATCGGCCAGCGGTTACGACTGGTTGCAGGAGTCGGTGGACCTGATCATCAATGCGACGTCCGCCAGTTTGTCGGGCGATGTGCCGCCGATTGCCACCAGCCTGATCGAACCGGGCAAAACGGTGTGCTACGACATGATGTACGGCAAGGAGCCGACTTCATTCTGCCGCTGGGCCAGCGAGAATGGTGCAGCAGTGGCGATGGACGGCTTGGGAATGCTTGCCGAACAAGCGGCAGAGGCGTTTTTCCTGTGGCGCGGTGTGCGCCCGGATACGGCACCGGTACTGGCCGAACTGCGTCGGCAGTTGGCGCTGTAGGCTTTTTTGTGGCGAGGGAGCTTGCTCCCGCTCGGGTGCGCAGCGCCCGCAGATTTTTAGGGCTGCTGCGCAGCCCAGCGGGAGCGAGCTCGCCACAGGGTTAGGCATATATCCCGCAGTGTGGTGTTTCAGTCCTCAAACCGAATCGGGCATTTCTCCGCCCCTTCGAGCTTGCGCAATTCCTCTACCACCTGCGGCCTCGCCCGGCGCAGGGTCAAACTGCGATTCTGGCGCAACAACCGCCGCGCTTCCTGATGCAGCATTTCAACCCCTGAATAGTCGATGAAGTTGATCTGCTGCGCCTCGATCACCACCCGCGCACCGTGCATCCGTTGCAGGCGCACTTGCAGGTAATGGCTGGCGCCGAAAAAGATCGACCCGCCGACCCGCAGGATGTCGTCATCGCCGTCGCGCACATGCTGAACCCGCGGTTGCGAGGTGCGCTTGAGGTAGAAGAACAGCGAGGCCAGCACGCCGGCGTAGATAGCGGTCTGCAACTCCAGCAGCAGCGTGGCTACACACGTCAGGGCCATGACCAGGAATTCGGCGCGGCTGACCCGCAGCAACGCGCGAATTGCGCGATGATCCACCAAGCCCCAGGCGATCAACAAAATGCTGCCAGCCATGGCCGGGATCGGAATGTGTGCGATCAACTGCGCACCGAAAATCGCAAACAGCGCCACCCACAACGCCGAAAAAATCCCCGCCAATGGCGAGCAGGCGCCCGCGTCGTAACTCAGGCCCGAACGGGTGAAGGACCCGGCTGACAGCGACCCGGAAAAAAACGCACCGACAATGTTGGACAAGCCCTGGGCGCGGACTTCCTGATTGGCATCGAGCAACTGTTGTGACCGCGCCGACAAGGAACGGGCAATCGACAGGCTGGTCACCAGCCCGAGCATGCCGACCGCCACGGCGCTGGGCAGCAGGCGCAGGATCGTGTCCAGCTCCAGCGGCAGCGGGCTGAAAGGCGGCAACTTGCCGGCAAATGCGCTGACCAATTGCACATGCCCGAACATCGACGGCCAGAACCAGACCAGCAATGCGCCCAGCACCAAAGTCATCAACAGCGTGGGCCAACGGGGCAACATCAGCTTCAGGATCACGCCGACCACGACGGTGGCGAGGCCCAATATCAGTGAAGGTTTGTCCACCTCGCCAAGGTGTTGGAACAGGGTAATGAAGCTGTCCAGCGCGGTGGCCTGGCTGGGCAAATCCAGACCCAGCAGGTTCGGCAGTTGGCCGATGGCAATCACCACCGCCGCACCGAGGGTGAAGCCGAGCACCACTGAATGAGAAACGAAATTCACCAGCGCGCCAAAGCGCAGCAGACCCAGCAGCCACTGGAAAATCCCGGCCAGCAACGTCAGCAGCAGGATCAAGGTGACGTAGTCCTGTGTCGCCGGAACGGCCAGAGGACTGACGCTGGCGTACAGGACAATCGAAATCGCGGCTGTAGGACCGCAGATCAAATGCCACGACGAGCCCCACAGACAAGCGATCAACACCGGAATGATCGCCGCGTATAAGCCGTACTCGGGTGGCAGACCGGCAATCAGCGCGTAGGCAATGGATTGCGGCAACGCGAGAATCGCGCCACTGAGGCCGACGATCAGGTCCCGCCCGACACTGGCGCGGGTTTGCCGGGGTAACCATGTAAGGAACGGGAAGAGTGAATGGCGGCTGGGAAAGGCCATGGGTCCTCTCGGGTAGGATTTTGGCGCAAGGGTAGCAGGACGAAGCCAGCATTGTGTCCAGGGAGCTTCCTGTAATGAGCGAGCCTGGTGTGTTGAGGAGGCTTTGTGTGGCGAGGGAGCTTGCTCCCGCTGGAGTGCGTAGCACTCCCAATCCGTTCAACGCGGTTTGTCAGCCTTACCGAGTTATCCGGATTTACGTCTGCTACGCAGTCGAGTGGGAGCAAGCTCCCTCGCCACAGGTAATCATTACAGTCCGCCAAATAATCGTTACAACTTGGCTTTTACTGCTGGCAACGCATCCTTGCCATCCACGGTCTTCACGCCGTCCAGCCATTTATCCAGCACCGCCGGGTTGGCCTTGATCCACGCCTTGGCCGCATCGGCATTGCTGACTTTCTTGTTCACCACCTCGGACATGATGCTGTTCTCCATGTCCTGGGTGAAGCTCAGGTTGGTCAGCAGCTTGCCAACGTTCGGGCAGGCCTGTGCATAACCTTTGCGGGTCAGGGTGTAAACGCTGCCGGTGTCGCCGAAGTATTTCTCGCCGCCCTTCAGATAATGCATTTTCAGCTGTACGTTCATTGGGTGCGGGGTCCAGCCGAGGAAGGTGACGAATTTCTGCTTTTTCACCGCGCGGGACACTTCCGCCAGCATCGCCTGCTCGCTGGATTCCACCAGTTTCCACTGCCCCATGTCGAAATCGTTTTTCTTGATGATCTCTTGCAGCGAGATGTTCGCCGGTGCACCGGAGCCGATGCCGTAGATCTTGTGGTCGAACTTGTCGGCGAACTTGTTCAGGTCGGCAAAGTTATGCACACCCGCGTCCCACACGTAGTCCGGAACCGCAAGGGTGAACTCGGTGCCATCGAGGTTCTTCGCCAGTTGCGTAACGTCGCCCGTGGCCACGAATTTGTCATAGAAACCCTGTTGCGCCGGCATCCAGTTACCCAGGAACACATCGACCTGGCCATCCTTCAACCCGCCAAAGGTGATCGGCACCGCGAGGGTGTCGACCTTGGCCTTGTAGCCCATGCCGTCCAGCAGAAACCCGGTGATCGCATTGGTCGCGGCGATGTCGCTCCAGCCCGGCTCGGCCATTTTCACCGTTTCGCAGTTCTGATCGGCATACGCCGACGTGCTGCCCAGAGCCAATAGCCCGACCGTCAGTACTGTGGATAACCTTTGCATGAACTTCCCCTTAACATTATTGGTTTTGGCAGGGTTGTGGATAACGTGCTTTACGCTCCAAGTCATCGAGGTCGATGTGGTTGCGCATGTATTGCTGACTGGCGTCCACCAGCGGCTGGTGATCCCAGCTCTTCAGCTTGCCGATGGTCAGGGCATCGGCGACGAAGCGCCGGCGCCGCTGGCTCGCGAGCACCTGTTGGTGGATTGCCGGAATGTCCCATTTGGCCCGCGCCTCGGCTAGAAAATCGTCGAATAGCCGACGATGTTGCGGCGACTGGCTGAGTTCTTCCAGTTCGCGCGGGTCATTTTGTACATCGAAGAGTAGGCAAGGGTCGTCTTCGCTGTAGATGAATTTGTAAGCGCCACGGCGAATCATCATCAACGGGCTGATAGTGCCTTCAGCCATATATTCGCCGAACACTTCGTCGTGGCCGCCCTGCCCTTGCAGATGCGGCACCAGCGAACGGCCGTCGAGTGGCAGGCCCGGCTCAAGGGAGCCGCCCGCCAGTTCCACAAAGGTCGGCAACAGGTCCGCGGTGGAGACCGAAGCGCTGACCCGGCCGGCGCCAAATTGTCCTGGCGCACTTATCAACAAGGGCACGCGTGCTGCCATCTCATACCAATGCATTTTGTACCAGAGCCCACGTTCGCCGAGCATGTCGCCGTGGTCGCCGGAGAATACGATGATGGTGTCATCGATCAGCCCGGTATCTTCAAGTGTTTGCAGAAGTTTGCCGACGTTGCTATCGATATAGCTGCAAGCTCCGAAATAAGCGCGGCGCGCATCACGAATCTTATCCACAGGCAGCGGTTTATCCCAAAGGTCATAAACCTTGAGCAGGCGCTGGGAATGCGGATCCAGTTCGTGCTGGTTTGGCGTTGTAGGCAAAGGGATATCGGCATCGTCGTACATGTCCCAGAAAGCCTTGGGAATGGTGTACGGGTCGTGTGGGTGAGTCATCGAAACGGTCAGGCAGAACGGCTGGTCGCCATCCTCGCGAATGTGATCGAACAGGTATTGCTGGGCCTTGAACACCACCTCTTCGTCGAAATCCAGTTGATTGGTGCGCACGCACGATCCGGCTTGCAGCACCGAGGACATGTTGTGGTACCAGGTCGGGCGCACGTCCGGCTCATCCCAGTTCACCGCCCAGCCATAGTCGGCGGGGTAGATGTCGCTAGTCAGGCGTTCTTCATAACCGTGCAACTGGTCTGGGCCGCAGAAGTGCATTTTGCCCGAGAGCGCGGTGCGGTAACCGAGGCGTCGCAGGTAATGGGCATAAGTCGGCACGTCGGCCGGGAAATCGGCTGCGTTGTCGTAGGCGCCGATCTTGCTCGGCAACTGGCCGCTGACCAGGGTAAAGCGCGACGGCGCGCACAGTGGACTGTTGCAATAAGCGGCGTCGAACACCACGCCTTCGGCGGCGAGGCGACTGAGATTCGGGAGTTTGATCGGCGAAGAACCGTAGAACGGCAACATTGGCGCGGCCATCTGATCGGCCATGATGAAAAGAATATTCTTGCGCTTCATGTGATCGCGGCATTCCATAGTGAATATTTATGCGAGAGTGCTGCGATTGAGCATGGATTTCGCACAGTTTGCGGTAAAGCCCATGCGCGGCAATGACTAGGATAAGCACAGCTTATGTATGACGCCCTCGGTGACCTGTCCCTGGATTTGCTTCGCACCTTTGAAGCAGCCGCCCGGCAACGCAGCTTCACTGCGGCGGCCGTAGAGCTGGGTACGACACAACCGGCCATCAGCCAGCAGATCAAACGGCTGGAAGAACAGTTGGCAACGAGGTTGTTCGACCGAATCTATCGCGGCATCGAATTGACCGAGGCCGGAATGATTCTTTTCGAGCAGGTTCAGCTCGGTTTGCAGAACATCGATGCTGGTTTGAGCGCAATCAGTGCACAGCAACAGCATGAAGTGCTGCAAGTCGCTACCGACTTCGCCTTCGCCGCCTATTGGCTGATGCCGCGCCTGCATCGCTTTCATGCGGCCAATCCGCAAGTGGATGTCAGCCTGGTCACCAGCGAACGCAGCCACAACATGCTGCGGACCGATATCGACGTGGCCGTATTGTTCGGTGATGGCCGCTTCAAGCAGGGGGAAAGTCATTGGTTGTTCAGCGAAGAAGTGTTCCCGGTTTGCAGCCCACAGTTATTGAGCGAGCGTCCCCTGCCCTTGCCTGCCAAAGCTTTACTGGAGCTGCCACTGCTGCACCTGCGCGGGGAGAACAGCAGTAACTGGTTCGACTGGAGTGGCGTGTTTCGCGAGTTGGGAATCACGTCGCCCCCGGCTCCGGGCCAGTTGCGCTTCGATAATTACACCTTGTTGATTCAGGCCGCGATTGGTGGTCAGGGCGTGGCCATCGGTTGGCGGCACCTTGTGGATAACTTGCTGGCGCAAGGTTTGTTGTGTCGACCGATTGCCGAAACGGTGATTTCCCGGCTCGGTTATTACGTAGTTTTGCCCCAGCGCAAACGGCGTGGCGCGTTGATTCAGCAATTTGTTGATTGGTTGATGGCGGAGCAGGCCAGCAGTGCGCAATCGGTGACGGGGTTGTCGTTTCCTTCGATTGCGGTTTGAAAGGTCAAAAGATCGTCCGAACGCGGCCCGAGCCTTCGGCAGCTCCTACAGGGATGCGATCTTTTACTGGTTATGAAGTCGCAACAAAATTCACATGCTCACCGACATGCAGGTTGAGATGCAGCTCATCAGCGATCCCAACCGCCGTGCGAGCCAGACGCGCGAGGGGCTCGGCGAGACCCGGCTCAAGGTTGCCGCCGATCTGACTGAAATGCTCAATGGTCAATCCCGGCACTCCACGCGGAGCGTTCACCATCGTCCAGTGCAAGGCACTGCTTTGCAGCGCTTCGCGAATTTCTTCGGCAGCGTGACGTTGCAACCCGTCCTCAATCTCTGGATCGTCCAGGACCTCGAAATCCCCCACCAGAAACAACCGTGCGATACCCGCCGCTTGCATGCCTTCAATCAACGCGTCCACCGCCAGCACCTGCTCGACCGGGCCGGGGATGATGGTTTTTTCCACGTACTCACTGTTGAATGGCAACCCTGGTGCGTCCAGCAAACAAATGACCGCCGAGCTGCCGGCTACGCTTTGCTTCACCCGCTCAGCCTCGAACAGGTCGCCGGTCTTGGTGCGCAAACCCGGACGCGGCGCCAATGCCGTCAAGTCATCGAGAATGGCGATTACTTCATGTTGGCGCCGAAGCATTTCAGCCATCAGCGCACTGCCCAGGCTACTCATGGCACCATAAAGCACCACTTTCACCACCGGCGTTTCGGCGTTTTTCATGGCTGAACTCCCTTGTTTTCATGCGTATATGTCGTGTGACATGCACGGAACGATAAGGGTTCGACTGAGTTTTAGAGGGATTCACATGCACCGGATCAAGGGCTATCACGCTCATGTCTATTTCGATGCCAGGACGATTGATCAGGCGCGGGCGCTGTGTGAGCAAGCGGCGCAGTTGTTCCCGCTGAAGATGGGCCGCGTTCATGAGCGACCGGTCGGGCCACACCCGGACTGGAGCTGCCAACTGGCCTTCGGCCCGGAGCTGATCGGCGACGTGCTGCCGTGGCTGGCGCTCAACCGCAAGGGTTTGGTGGTGTTCCTGCACCCGGATACCGGCGACGATTTGCTCGACCACAGCGAGCACGCGATCTGGATGGGCGCGGTTCGACCGTTGAACCTGTCTATTTTTTGATCAGATGGTTTCTTCGGCCTCGCCGGGCAAGTGCTCGTCCAGGTGCAGCCACGGCAAGCGGCTGTCGGTCCAGATGTGGCGCTCGGCGGGTGCCTGTTCGGGGTGATCGAGGGTGGCGATGGTGATGTCGATGCTTTCAGGGCTCAGATCTGTCACCAGCGCCAGTTGCGCCCCACAGTGACCGCAGAAATATCGTGCGCAGGTTGACGAAGAGTCGTACCGCGCCGGTGTCCCGGCCAGCCATTGAAAGGCGATTGCCGGGACGGTGATCCAGGTGGTCACGATCCCGCCGCTGACTCGCCGGCAAATCGAGCAATGGCAGTGGGCAATGTCGTGCAAGGGTCCGCTGAATTGATAGCGCAGTTGGCCGCAGTGACAGCCGCCTGTATGAAATTTGACCATGCCCATTCCTCCTGATGCGTTTGCCCCCTGTAGGAGCTGCCGAAGGCTGCGATCTTTTGACTTTGATTTTTAGAAGCAAGATCAAAAGATCGCAGCCTTCGGCAGCTCCTACAGGGATCCGTGCCGCGACGCCAATCCGATGTGCGCTAGCTTGTGCGCGAAGACCTCAACTCGCTCCGACGACCGGTCGCACATCCGGTCAATGCTTTCACCAGCGAAAGCTGGCTGAAAGCTTCCCCGATTAGGATCGCCCTCACTGCCGGCAACAGACCGGTTGGCCAATGCCAGCGTTTTATCGCTCGCACAGCCCATTTAACAACAACAATGGTGATTCTGATGTCCTCTACTACCCGCCGCTACGCTGCAACTCCGCCCGTACGCCTCGTGCTTCCCGTTCTGCGCTGATCCCGCCCGATCCGCCCATTCCCTAGCCGCGCTACGCCTGGAGTATTCCCATGCTGACTTTCCTTGGCTTCGCCATGGTCATCACGTTCATGTTCCTGATCATGACCAAGCGCCTGTCCGCGCTGATCGCCCTGATCATCATTCCAATCGTCTTCGCCCTGTTCGGCGGTTTCGGCCCGAAAATCGGCCCGATGATGCTCGAAGGCATCACCAAGCTTGCGCCGACCGGCGTGATGCTGATGTTCGCCATTCTGTACTTTGCCCTGATGATTGACTCCGGCCTGTTCGACCCGGCTGTGCGCAAGATCCTCAAAATGGTCAAGGGCGACCCGCTGAAAGTCTCGGTCGGCACCGCCGTACTGGCGCTTGTCGTTTCCCTCGATGGTGACGGCGCCACCACTTACATGATCTGCGTGGCCGCCATGCTGCCGCTCTACAGCCGCATCGGCATGAGCCCGCGGATCATGGCCGGCCTGATCATCCTCGCCGGTGGCGTGATGAACATGACCCCATGGGGTGGCCCGACCGCCCGTGCCGCCAGTGCGCTGCATGTGGACCCGTCGCACATTTTCGTGCCGATGATTCCGGCGATGGCGGCCGGTGTCGTGGCAATCCTGGCCATCGCTTACTTCTACGGCAAACGTGAACGTGCGCGCCTCGGTGAACTGCACCTGGTGGGCGACGAGATCGATCACAGTGAAATCAGCGTGTCGCAGTTCCCGGACGCTCGTCGTCCGAAACTGATCTGGTTCAACGGCGCCCTGACCCTGGGCCTGATGTGCACCCTGATCGCCGGCCTGCTGCCGCTGCCGGTGCTGTTCATGGTGGCGTTCAGTATTGCGATGATCGTCAACTACCCATGCCTGCAACAGCAGAAAGATCGCGTCGCGGCCCACGCCGGTAGCGTGCTGGCGGTTGTCGGACTAATCTTTGCCGCGGGCATCTTCACCGGTATCCTGTCGGGCACCGGGATGGTCGATGCCATGTCGAAAAGCCTGTTGTCAGTGATCCCGGATTTCCTCGGTCCGTACCTGGCCGTGATCACGGCGTTGGTGAGCATGCCGTTCACCTTCTTCATGTCCAACGATGCATTTTATTACGGCGTGTTACCGGTACTTGCCGAAGCCGCCAGCCACTACGGTATAACCGCGGTGGAAATGGCACGTGCCTCGATCGTCGGTCAGCCCGTCCACTTGTTGAGCCCGCTGGTACCCTCGACTTACCTGTTGGTGGCCCTGGCCGGTATTGATTTTGGTGATCACCAGCGCTTCACCCTGAAATGGGCAGTGCTGGTTTGCATGTGCATACTGATTGCTGCATTGCTGATGGGGATTTTTCCGCTGTTCAGCACTCTATAAGCCCAAGACTCGCCACTTCGGGTCCCGGCTTCGCGGTTTGAAGCCCGGACCCGTTGTGGTTTAACACTCGCTCAAAGGAATACACATGGAATGGCTGACCAACCCTGAAATCTGGGTTGCCTTCTTTACCCTGACCGCCCTGGAAATCGTCCTGGGTATCGATAACATCATCATGATTTCGATCCTGGTCAGCCGCATGCCCAAGCACATGCAACAGCGCACCCGGATTTTCGGCCTGGCGCTGGCCATGGTCACGCGGATTCTGTTGCTGCTGTCGATCACTTGGGTCATGCGCCTCACCGCCGACCTGTTCGTGGTGTTCGGCCAAGGCATTTCCGGGCGAGACCTGATTCTGTTCTTCGGTGGCCTGTTCCTGTTGTGGAAGAGCTCGCAAGAGATGTACCACGCGCTGGAAGGTGAAGACGAAACCGACGACGAGCCAAACCTCAAGGGCGGCAACTTCCTCTACACCATCATCCAGATCGCGATCATCGACATCGTGTTCTCGCTGGACTCGGTGATCACCGCCGTCGGCATGGTCTCCCACGTACCGGTCATGGTCGCGGCGATCGTTGTTGCGGTACTGGTGATGATGCTGGCCTCGGGCACGATCAGCGCGTTCATCGACAAGCATCCTTCGCTGAAGATGCTGGCGCTGTCGTTCCTGTTGATCGTCGGTATGGTGCTGATTGCCGAATCCCTGGACGTGCATGTGCCAAAAGGCTACGTCTACTTCGCCATGGCGTTCTCGCTGGCGGTGGAAGCGATCAACATCAAGATGCGCACCGCGATGGCGAGAAAGAAGAAGCAGCAGGATCCGGTGAAACTGCGCAAGGATATTCCGGGGCAGTAACCCTGTAGTACGCAATACCCTGTGGGAGCGAGCCTGCTCGCGATAGCGGTCCATCATTCAACATCAATGTTGACTGTGTGGGCCTCATCGCGAGCAAGCTCGCTCCCACAGTTGTTTCAGGTGGCTGGAAGACCTGGTTTTCATGACAGTTTTGTTTCAATCACTTCTTTAGCTATGCGATGCTGGCGCCCAGACCGTTAGCCAACTACAGCTTAAGTACAGAACGTAGATCGTCGCGCGGCACCGTTAACTTGCTCCTTTGGGGCGCTACCACCACAGGGGGCCAGTATGCTCACCCTGCTCAATCTGCTCTCAGCCGTAGCCTTGCTGATCTGGGGCACGCACATCGTCCGAACCGGCATCTTGCGGGTCTACGGTTCCAACCTGCGCCACGTCATCGGCCAGAACATGTCCAAGCGCTGGCTGGCGTTTATCGCGGGGATCGTCGTGACCGCGATGGTCCAGAGCAGTAATGCCACGGCAATGCTCGTCACCTCGTTTGTCGGTCAGGGCCTGATGGCGCTGACCCCCGCCCTGGCAACCATGCTCGGGGCCGATGTCGGTACGGCGCTGATGGCGCGAGTGCTGACTTTCGACCTGTCCTGGCTGTCGCCACTGCTGATCTTTGTCGGGGTGATTTTCTTCCTGTCGCGCAAACAGACGCGACTCGGGCAAATGGGTCGCGTCAGCATCGGTCTGGGGTTGATCATTCTGGCGCTGCAACTGATCGTCGAAGCCGCTGCGCCGATCACCCACGCCCAAGGGGTGAAGGTGATTTTCGCCTCGCTGACCGGCGATATTTTGCTCGACGCCCTGGTTGGCGCTCTGTTCGCGATGATTTCCTACTCCAGCCTGGCGGCGGTCCTGCTGACCGCGACCCTGGCCGGCGCCAGCGTGATCAGCCTGCCGGTGGCCATCGGCCTGGTGATCGGCGCCAACATCGGCAGCGGCATTCTGGCGTTCCTCAGCACCAGCATGCAGAACGCCGCCGGCCGCCAGGTGGCGCTGGGCAGCCTGTTGTACAAACTGATCGGGCTGCTGCTGATCATTCCGGTGCTCGACCCGTTGGTGCACTGGATCGACAGTCTCGACTTCAGTCCACAGGAAATGGTCATCGGCTTTCACCTGCTCTACAACACCGCACGCTGCCTGATCCTGCTGCCCAGCGTCGGGCCGATGGCCAGGTTCTGCGCATGGATACTGCCGGAGCGCCCGCAAACCAATGGCATGGCCAAACCCCGGCACCTTGATCCGACGGCGTTGGTCACGCCAAGCCTGGCGCTGGCCAACGCCGCCCGGGAAACCCTGCGCATGGGCGATCTGATCGACAACATGCTGGAGGCCATGCTTGACGTGCTGCACGGCAAGCAGACCGCCGTGACGCAGGAAATGCGGCGTCTGACCGACGATGTCGAGGCGCTCTACAGCGCGATCAAGCTGTATCTGGCGCAAATGCCCCGGGAAGACCTCAGTGACCAGGACAGCCGACGCTGGGCGGAAATCATCGAACTGGCGATCAACCTCAAACTCGCCAGCGACTTGATCGAACGCATGCTGCGCAAGGTGCAGCAGCAGAAAACCTCGCAGCGCCGGTCGTTTTCCGAGGTGGGCCTGGAAGAGTTGGCCGGGTTGCACAGCCAGTTGATCTCCAACCTGCGACTGGGTTTGTCGGTGTTCCTCAGCGCCGACAGGGAAAGTGCCCGCCAATTGCTGCGTGAGAAACGTCGCTTTCGTGCACAGGAGCGCCGCCTGGCCCACGCTCATGTCAGCCGCTTGCAACGTAAGATCGTGCAAAGTATCGAGACCAGTTCTGTGCACCTGGAGCTGATCGCCGACATGAAGCGTCTGAATTCACTGTTTTGCAGCAGTGCCTACGTGGTATTGGAAACGTCCGACACCGGCGCGCTGGCTGTGGACGATTTGGCTGACATCACGCATTCGCCTTGAACGTCTGGCACGCTGGTCAGTCAGTAACTTTGATTCAGCCTCAAGGCCGTCATCGCTAGCAAGCTCGCTCCCACAGGTTTCGAGTTGATCACAATGGTTGGATCAACCTGGATTCTGTGGGATCGAGCTTGCTCGCGATGGCGGACGTAAGGACGAAACGGATCTCCGATTGGTTGCCGGGAAGCTCGTTATGCGTTGTCTGTTATTCGCCTGTTTGTTGCTTGGCTCACTTCCTTCGTTTGCCCTGGACCGCTTCCAGGTCGAGGGCTACACGCTGCGCAACGGTTTGCAATTGCTGCTCAAGCCCGGTACCGAACGCGGCCACGTGGCGATCCGGCTGGTGGTCGGGGTGGGTCTGGATGATTTCAGTTGCGCCGATAAAGAGCTGCCACACCTGCTCGAGCATTTGCTGTTCAGCGGCATCGACGCCAGCGGTGAGGGTGGCCTGGAAGAACGCATGCAGGAGCTGGGTGGCGAATGGAACGCCTTCACCAGCAACGCCGACACCACGTTCGTGATCGAAGCCCCGGCCAAAAACCAGCGCAAGGTGCTTGATTTGCTGCTGGCTCTGCTGACCCAGACCCATTTCGATGACGACTCCATTAACGCCGCCAAGCAAGTAGTCGAGCGTGAAGACGGCGGTCACTACACGCACCTGCAACGCTGGCTGGATCGCCAGGACCTGGGCAACACCGCCAGCAAACAACTGGCCGTGGAGCTGGGCCTCAAATGCCCCGAGCGCGCTGAAGTCCATCACCTGACCCGCGAACAACTGGAGACCGTGCGCAAAGACTGGTACGCGCCCAACAACATGACGCTGATCGTGGTCGGCGACCTCGACCGTTTGCTGCCGGCTTATCTGGATCGGGCGTATGGAGAACTGACCGCCATCAACCCGTCAGAGCACCCACCCCTGCCGCAAATCCAGGCCAGCGCCGCGCACGAGCGCAGCCTGATTCATGGTTTTGTCGGCGGCAGTGCCAAGCTGCATTGGCTGGTGCCGGAACCGGTACTGGACGACCAGCACGACGAAACGTTCGACCTGCTCAAGGACTACCTGGACTGGGCGCTCTATCGCCAGTTGCGTCTGGCGCATGGCTTGTCCTATGGCCCTTGGGCCGAGCGCGAGGTGTTCGGCGGCGTCGGTTTCATGAGCCTGAATGCCGACCTGGACCGCGACGATGTCGCTGAAGCGCAAAAGGTGCTGGATGAATTGAAGGCCGGGCTGCTCAAGGACGGTCTCAACGCCGAAACCTTCAACCGCCTGAAACAGGCCGCCATTGCGCGCCAGTCCTGGGCCGTGCAAGGCAATAGCGCGCTGGCCGATTACTACTGGAGCGCCCTCGGGGACTACGAGGATGGCCGTTTCGCCAACCCGGTCAAAGAACTGCAAGCGGTGACACTGGCGGAAGCGAACAAAGCCATGCGCGAACTGCTGCTGCAACCGGGGTATGTGCGGATCGAGAAGCCGCTGCTCAGTTATGACCAGTTGATGTGGGCGGTTGCTGGATTGGTGGGGGTGTTGGTTCTAGCGCTATTGGGTTGGCAGATTTACCGCAGACGATAACCAAACACTTGTGGCGAGGGAGCTTGCTCCCGCTCGGCTGCGTAGCAGTCGTAAACCTGTAGTCGAGTTGGCATTGAAGGGATGCGGGGGGTCGCTTCGCGCCCCAGCGGGAGCAAGCTCCCTCGCCACAAAAAAACACTATTCTCTGAAGGGATGTGTTTGACGCAAATGACTGGCACCCTCGCCACGCCGCCGCGCCAGCGGTAACCTGTCGAGGATTTTTCCTACGACTACTGTGAACCGCCGAATGCCGACCCTGACCCTGTTCGTCCAGCGCATCCTTGAATTGATGAAGCGCTACCCCGGGGTCATTGCGCTCGGTGGTTTTATCTCCGGGATCGGCAGTTTCATTCTGGTTGATCGCCAACAAGGCCTGGCGAGCTGGATCACCACGATCATGCTGATCAGCTGGATCTGGCTGATGCTGGAAAACAGCTTGACCAAGCTGTTCACCCGAATCTTCAAACGGGAAATTCCCCAGCCGCTGCTGCGTTACGCGACGCAGATGATCCACCAGGAAAGCCTGTTCTTCGTCCTGCCATTCTTTTTCATCACCACCACCTGGAACAGCGGCCAGTTGTTCTTCACCGGGCTGTTGGCCATCGCGGCCCTGATCTCGATCATCGACCCGCTTTACTACAAATGGCTGGCACCACGGCGTTGGGCGTTCCTCGCGTTGCATACCCTGACCCTGTTCGCCGCCCTGCTCACCGCGTTGCCGGTGATCATGCACCTGACCACCGCGCAAAGTTTCAAATGGGCGCTGGGCATTGCCGTGCTGCTGTCGTTCCCGAGCCTGGCGTCGATCTTCCCGATCCGCACCGTGCGCAACGCCGTGGCGATCCTGAGTATCACCATCGGCATTGGCGGCGTCGGCTGGGTGCTGCGCTCGTGGGTGCCACCGGCGACCCTGTGGATGACCAATGTGGCGATCAGCACGCAAATGCAGGATCGCACCCCCGGCGACAGCCTCGAAGAAGTCAGCGCCGAGCAGATTCGTGGCGGCGGACTGTACGCCTACACCGCGATCAACGCCCCGCGAGGCCTGGATGAGCGGATTTATCACGTCTGGCAGTTCAACGGCAAAGAGGTCGACCGCATCCCGCTGGATATCCACGGCGGGCGCAAGGAAGGCTACCGCGCCTGGACCCACAAGCAGAACTTCCCCGGCAACCCGGCGGGCAAATGGCAGGTCCGGGTACTGACCGAAGATGGCCAGTTGATCGGCGTGCTGCGTTTCAAGATTACCGACAGCACACCCGTCAAAGAAAAGTAAGGCAGTTCGTGCTATTACGTAGGTCTGCGTAACAGCCGAAAAAGCACGGAGCTTATGACCAGCAGCACAATGGCCGGCAATGCCCAATTGGACACCTCGCTCACCCCGCCTCAGATCCGGGTCACCGGGGACTGGACGCTCGCCCATTACGCCGACCTCAAGCTTCTAAGCGAAAAGCTCGAAGGCCAATACGACGACAGCACCCGCATCGACCTCAACGGCCTCGGCGCCCTCGACACGGCGGGCGCCTCGCTGTTGGTGGAGCTGCTGGGCTCCGAGCGTCTCGGTCGGTCCGCCGAACACCCCGATTGCACCATCTCCTCCGCCGACCGCGCACTGTTGCAAACGGTCTATCGCTCCCTGACCGATTTCTGCGTACCGATCAAGGAGCCGGAAATCAGCGTCGGCATTCTGCTGCTGACCCGCATCGGTCGTGCGGTGGATACGGTCTGGCAAGACACCCTGCAACTGCTCGGTTTTGTCGGGCTTATTCTGGAAACCATCGTCCGTGGCCTGTTCCAGCCCAAGCGCTGGCGCATCACGCCGATGGTCGCGCACATCGAACAGACCGGCCTCGACGCCGCGCCCATCGTGGCCCTGCTGACCTTTCTGGTGGGCGCGGTGGTGGCGTTTCTCGGGGCGACGGTGCTGGCCAGTTTCGGCGCTACGGTGTTCACCGTGGACCTGGTGGCATTTTCCTTCCTGCGCGAATTCGCCGTGTTGCTCACCGCGATCCTGATGGCCGGGCGCACCGCCAGTGCGTTCACCGCGCAGATCGGCTCGATGAAGGCCAACGAAGAAATCGACGCCATCCGCACTTTGGGCCTCGACCCGATGGAGTTGCTGGTGGTACCGCGCGTCCTCGCCCTGCTGGTTGCGTTGCCGATGCTGACCTTCATGGCGATGCTTTCGGGGATTATCGGTGGCGGCGTGGTTTGCGCGGTGTCGCTGGATATTTCGCCGGCGATGTTTTTGTCGCTGCTGCAATCGGACATCGGCGTTCAGCATTTTCTGGTGGGGATCGTCAAAGCGCCGATATTCGCGTTCCTGATTGCCGCGATCGGTTGCCTGGAAGGCTTCAAGGTCAGCGGCAGTGCCGAATCCGTCGGCGCGCACACAACATCGAGCGTGGTGCAGTCAATTTTCGTGGTAATCGTGCTCGATGCAGTGGCCGCGCTGTTTTTCATGGAGATGGGTTGGTGAGTCGTTTACCCCGAGCGCCCGCCGAGGCGGTGATCGAAGTCCGTGGGCTGTGCAATCGCTTTGGCAGTCAAAGCGTGCACGAAAACCTTGATCTGGATTTGTACAAAGGTGAAATCCTCGCCGTGGTCGGCGGCTCGGGCAGCGGCAAGTCGGTGTTGCTGCGCAGCATTGTCGGCTTGCGCCAGCCCAGCGACGGTGAGGTAAAGGTCTTCGGCAAAAACCTGCCTACACTGCCCGAACACGAACGCTCGCTGATCGAACGGCGCTTCGGCGTGCTGTTCCAGAAAGGCGCCCTGTTCTCTTCGCTGACCGTGACCGAGAACGTCGCCCTGCCCCTGATCGAACATGCCGGCCTGAGTCGCGACGATGCCGAGCACCTGGCGGCGGTGAAGCTGGCCCTGGCCGGATTGCCGCTGTCGGCGGCGGACAAATACCCCGCGTCCCTGTCCGGCGGCATGATCAAGCGTGCGGCGCTGGCGCGGGCCTTGGCGCTGGACCCGGACATCCTGTTTCTCGACGAACCCACCGCCGGTCTCGATCCGATTGGCGCGGCGGCGTTCGATCAACTGATCCTGACCCTGCGCGATGCCCTGGGCCTGAGCGTTTTCCTGGTCACCCACGACCTCGACACGCTCTACACCATCACCGACCGGGTGGCGGTGCTGGCGCAGAAGAAAGTGCTGGTGGCGGATGCCATTGATGTCGTCTCGGAAACCGACGACGCGTGGATTCACGAATACTTCCACGGCCCTCGCGGCCGCGCGGCGCTGAGTGCCGCTCAACAGCTCAACGAGGTCTGACATGGAAACCCGAGCCCATCATGTATTGATCGGCCTGTTCACCGTGATTGTGGTGACGGGCGCCCTGCTCTTCGGCCTGTGGCTGGCCAAGTCCAGCGTCGACACCGAGTTCAAGGACTACGAAGTCGTCTTCAATGAAGCGGTCAGCGGTCTGTCCAAGGGCAGCTCCGTGCAGTACAGCGGGATCAAGGTTGGCGACGTGGTGTTGCTGCGCCTGGACCCGAAAGACCCGCGCCGGGTGCTGGCGCGGATCCGCTTGGGCGGCGACACGCCGGTCAAGGAAGACACCCAGGCCAAACTGGCGCTGACCGGAGTGACCGGGACGTCGATCATCCAGCTCAGCGGCGGTACGCCGCAAAGTCCGCCACTCAAGGGCAAGGATGGCAAACTGCCGCTGATCGTCGCATCGCCCTCGCCCATCGCCCGTTTGCTTAACGACAGCAACGATTTGATGGCCGGTGTGAACTCGTTGATGCACAACGTCAACCTGATGTTTTCCACGGAAAACATCGAGCGCGTCAGCAAAACCCTGGAGCATCTGGAGGTCACCACCGGCACCATCGCCGATCAGCGCGACGACCTGAGTCAGGCGATGAAGCAGCTGGCGTCGGTGGGTAAGCAGGCCAGCAACATGATGGAACAAACGTCGACGTTGATGCGCAACGCCAACGGCCTGCTCAATGACCAGGGCAGACAGATGTTCGGCAGCGCCGAGCAGGCCATGAAATCGTTGGAACAAAGCAGCGCGACCATCAACAAGCTGCTCGCTGCCAATCAGGACTCGCTTAACAACGGCATGCAGGGCCTCAATGGCCTGGCGCCGGCGGTGCGCGAATTTCGCGAGACCTTGAGCTCGTTGCGCGCCATTTCCGAACGATTGGAGGCCAACCCCAGCGGTTACTTGCTGGGCAGTGACAAGAACAAGGAATTTACCCCATGAAGCTGAATCACTTCGCCCTCCTCGCCAGCTTCACGCTGCTCAGTGCCTGCTCGATCCTGCCCAAGCCCGAGCCGTTCGATGTCTATCGATTGCCCTCGGCTCAAAGCACTGCGGCAAGCAGTCATGGCACGCCGCAGCGTTGGTCGTTGCGGTTGAACAAACTCCAGGCCAGCGAAGCGTTGAACAGCCCGAACATTGCCGTCATCCCCCAGGGCGACGTGATCATCAGTTACAAGGCCTCGCGCTGGAGCGACCCGGCGCCGGTATTGATGCGTAATCGGCTGCTCGATGGATTCCAGCGTGATGGTCGAGTGACTTTGCTCAGCACCGACGACAGCAACTTCCAGGCGGACCTGGAACTGGGCGGCGGTTTGCAGGCGTTTCAGACCGAGTATCAGGGCACCAGTGCGAGTGTGGTCGTGCGTCTGGATGCACTACTGGTGCGCGGTTATGACCAGCGAATCCTCGCCAGCAAACGCTTTGAAGTGCGCCAGCCGCTGAGTGATGTGAAGGTGCCGGCGGTGGTGACGGGGTTTGGCCAGGCCAGCGATCAGTTGACGGCGCAGGTGGTGGGATGGGCGGTTGAGCAAGGTCAGAAAGTCGCGCCGCCACCCAGACCTTGAAGGTCCTGCGGACCTTATCGCTGGCAAGCCAGCTCCCACAGAGACCCCGCAATACCTGTAGGAGCTGGCTTGCCAGCGATAAATGTTGGATTCACCCGAAGAACCAATAACAAACGCCTATGGCGCCCAGCACCCCGGCCAGCTCCGCCAACAACGCACATCCCACCGCGTGCCGCGCCCGCTGAATACCGACAGCACCGAAGTACACCGCCAACACATAGAACGTGGTTTCGGTACTGCCCTGCACCGTCGCCGCGACCAATGCCGGGAAGCTGTCCACGCCGGAGGTTTTCATGGTTTCGATCAGCATCGCCCGGGCGGCGCTGCCGGAGAACGGTTTGACCATCGCGGTCGGCAGCGCATCAACGAAACGCGTGTCCCAACCGGCCCACTCCACCAAGTGCCGAATACCGTCCAGGCCGAAATCCAGCGCTCCCGACGCCCGCAACACGCCCACTGCGCAGAGCATCGCCACCAGGTACGGGAGCAGGTTCTTGGCCACATCGAAGCCTTCTTTGGCACCCTCGACGAACGCTTCGTAGACCTTCACTTTGCGCATCGCTCCGATGATCAAAAACAGCATGATCAGACCGAATAACGTCAGATTGCCGAGGATCGACGACAAACCGGCCAGCGCGGCAGCCGACATGGTCCCCAGCAACGCCATGAAGCCGCCAAGGAGCAAGGCACCGGGAATCAGATACGCCAGCACCACCGGGTCCCAGACCCGCAGGCGCTGCATAAACGCCACCGACAGAAAGCCAACGATGGTCGAGCAACTGGTGGCGAGCAGGATCGGCAGGAACACCAGCGTCGGGTCGGGCGCGCCTTGCTGGGCGCGGTACATGAAGATCGTCACCGGCAGCAGGGTCAGGGAGGAGGCGTTGAGCACCAGGAACAGGATCTGCGCGTTGCTGGCGATGGTGGCGCTGGGATTGAGCTCTTGCAGGGCCTTCATGGCCTTGAGGCCGATCGGAGTGGCGGCGTTGTCCAGGCCCAGGCCGTTGGCGGCGAAGTTCAGGGTGATCAGGCCGATGGCGGGGTGACCGGCCGGAACTTCCGGCATCAGGCGCAAAAACAGCGGGCCCAGCGCCCGGGCCAGCCATTCGACGATCCCGGCTTTCTCGGCGATCCGCAGAAAACCCAGCCAGAGGGTGAGGGTACCGAACAGCAGGACCATGACTTCGACAGACAACTTCGCCATGGCGAAAATGCTTTCCACCATCGCCGCGAAGATCCCGGCGTTGCCGCCGATCAGCCATTGCGCCAGCGCCGATACGGCGGCCACGATGAAGAAGCCAAGCCACAGGCCATTAAGCATCAGTCAAATCCCCCAAAAGATGCGCGAATGATAGCGGGGTGGCCAGAAACGACAAACCCCGGATTTCTCCGGGGTTCATATAGGCACTACACATCTGTAGGAGCCGGCTTGCTGGCGATCGCCGCACCGCGTTGTATCTGTCACACCGCGTTATCGTTCATCGCCAGCAAGCCGGCTCCTACAGCGTTATCAGTTCTTGGAAATCTCGCCAGCCGGCAGCTTTTCCTTGCTGCGCCAGTGCGGCAGGGAGTTCCAGTAGCGCTGGCCCTTGGCGTCGTCGTACATGCCTTCCCAACGTGCGATAACCAATACGGCCAGGGCGTTGCCGATCACGTTCAGTGCGGTGCGCGCCATGTCCATGATGCGGTCGACACCGGCAATGAACGCCAGGCCTTCCAGCGGAATACCGACGCTGCCCAGGGTGGCCAGCAGCACCACGAAGGACACGCCCGGCACGCCGGCGATGCCTTTGGAGGTCACCATCAGGGTCAGGACCAGCAGCAATTGCTGGCTGATCGACAGGTCGATGCCGTACAGCTGGGCAATGAAGATTGCCGCGATGCTCTGGTACAGGGTCGAACCGTCGAGGTTGAACGAGTAACCGGTCGGTACCACGAAGCTGCAAATGGCCTTCGGTGCGCCGTAGGCTTCCATCTTCTCGATCACGCGCGGCAGCACGGTTTCGGAGGAGGCGGTGGAGTAGGCCAGCACCAGCTCATCCTTGAAGATGCGCATCAGCTTGATCACCGAGAAGCCGAACAGGCGGGCGATCAGGCCCAGCACCACGAAGGCGAAGAAGGCGATGGCGACGTAAACCAGGATCACCAGTTTCGCCAGCGGCAGCAGCGAAGCGAAACCGAAGTTGGCCACAGTCACCGCGATCAGTGCGAAAACGCCGATCGGGGCGTAGTTCATGATCATGTGGGTGACTTTGAACATGCTTTCCGACACGCCCTGGAACATCTTCACCAGCGGTTCACGCAGGTCCGCTTGCAGGCTCGACAGACCGAGGCCGAACAGCACGGAGAAGAAGATGATCGGCAGCATCTCGCCGCGGGCCATGGCCGCGAAGATGTTCGATGGGATCAGGTTGAGGATGGTCTCGATGAACGCGTGTTCATGCTGAACCTCGGCGGCGGTTGCCTGGTACTTGGAAATGTCCACAGTACCCAGGGTGCTCATGTCGATGCCCGAGCCCGGGTGGAACACGTTGGCCAGCACCAGACCGACCAGAATGGCGATAGTGGTGACGATTTCGAAGTAGATGATGGTTTTCAGGCCGATGCGCCCGAGTTTTTTTGCATCGCCGACGCCAGCGATGCCGACGATCAACGACGAGATCACGATCGGGATCACAATCATCTTGATCAGACGGATAAAGATATCGCCCGCCGGTTGCAGGACGTTGCTGATCCACCAGGCTTTTTCGGCACTGAAATGGTTGAGCAGCGCACCGATTGCAATCCCCAATACCAGACCGATGAGGATCTGCCAGGCGAGGCTAAGCTTTGCCTTCTTCATATCTTTACCCTTACTTCAGTTTGACTCGAGCAGAGGCACGAACTGCATCGCTTGTGGCGATAAAGCCCAGTGCATTTGCCCCCGTATAAGGAGCCCCGGAGCGCTTGTTAGTGGCTCTCTGGCAGGCGAAAAAAGGCGCAACTATTCCGATGCAAGAGAGCGACGTCTAATGCCGTAAACGACTACCCCATGCCGAATCGGCATGAGGCTATTTTGCTAAAAGCAACGTCGCAAACGGTTCGAATATGACATTTCGGCAGGCATAAGTGCCGTGAACCGGCCATCACAGAGCAGGTTGATTGTTTTTTGATCAAGAGAATAGACGAGATATTTCGGGAAAATCCTACAACGGACGAAGAGCAGTTACGGCCGGAGAAAGTACAGATTTCTCGATATACGGTCGTGGAAAAACGCTATCGGGAGAAGGTTTGGCGGGGTAGGAACGAATCAGTGACTCGCTCTAGCTTGACGCTTTGCACGCACAAGCTCTTCGCAAGTCCGTCAAGTCATGATGACCGGCGAACTTGCGTCGCAGCTTTTTCCTGACCCGGCCCTTGCGCAGGCACTCCCTGTACCCGTAGGTCACTCCACCCCTGAAACAGGTAGAACGTCCCGACCCCTTGGTCATGCGCCTGCCTTCCTCGGGTGGCGCACTGTGAAAGAAGCGGTGCTTCTCTCGTAGTTCAATTCAGTACCAGTTTGGATCTTTTTTCAGCTGTTCCATCAGCAAATCCTGCATGCCCTGATCCGGTTTGCCGATAAAGCGATAGTTGGCGTGCCGGGTCGGCGACTTGTCGGCCGGTAACCCTGTTGGTACTTCGACCAGCATGGCGTAGGCGTCCTTTTTGTCGAAACTGACGGCGACGATCAAGCGTTCATTGAGACAACTCACTTGAGACTCGCAGAGTGGCCCCACCAGATACTTGTCGCCATCCTCTTCAACGGCATTCATTTGTTCGGCATCACCGGACAAATTCATCACCCATTCCGGCAAGCGTTCTTCTTTCTGCACAACGCCTTGCCAGGTTTCCCTGTATTGCGGGTCCGCGTTCAGTAACTCGTTGACCCGCGCCTGCCCATCATTGGCAGCGACTGCCATGGCACTACCGCCCAGTAGCAGGGCGGCTGCCATTGTCTTCAACAAACCGCTCATGCCTAACCTCGACCGCGACGGCCAAAGAAGAACGAAGCAATGAACATCACCAGGAACACGACAAAGAGAATCTTGGCGATACCCGTGGCGGTGCCCGCGATACCACCGAAGCCCAGTACGGCAGCGACAATGGCAATGATCAAGAATGTGATTGCCCAGCTCAACATGGTGATTCTCCTTACGCTTCTATTTAGAGGTGTTGCATATCCCGGCGCATCGAGCGCGCCAAGTGTGTGAATTTAGAAAACCCAGCGTTCCTGACGAGGCATCTGATCCGCAGGCTGAGCCTGGTCGACATCCATCATCCGCATGGCGGCACTGTCGGCCATGCCGCTTTTGGCGGCGCTGAAGTGGCTCTGGACAGGGCGCTCAAACGAAATACGGGGGGCTTCTTGTTGCTGTTGACTCTGCTCCCAGCGCATAAATTGCTGACCGCCAAGCAAAGTGACCAGCAGGGCAAAAACGGCAAAAAGCCCTTGCTGCAAGTGCAGTGACGAGAAATGCAATTGGGCGGCACGTTGGCGAATCATCCTGAAGCTCCTCCCACGCGGGGTAATCTGGTTGAGGGCTTGTGATTGCCCTGCGTTATTCAAGCTATTGCAGCCGTCA
Organism: Pseudomonas sp. GL-RE-29; assembly: GCF_019947275.1. Classification (NCBI taxonomy): domain Bacteria; kingdom Pseudomonadati; phylum Pseudomonadota; class Gammaproteobacteria; order Pseudomonadales; family Pseudomonadaceae; genus Pseudomonas; species Pseudomonas sp. GL-RE-29. The sequence goes on along the minus strand of NZ_JAGYGD010000026.1, from coordinate 65,833 downwards.
TGCCAGATTTTTTCTAATAAAAAATCCTTTTAAATCAATATGTTACAGAGGTGCTGCGAAAGGCTTCGCACGCATCCTGCACGATGGACCCCGATGCGGTCGTGCGATCTGCACGATCGAATCATCGGTCATCGCATTATTTTTGAATTGAGAAGAGGGCGCAGGTGTCAGAGATGAACGTAAGACGTCGCCTGTTGAGAGGCTTTTTTTAAAAAGCTCACAAAATCAGGCGATTTCTAAAGGGCAGGAGATAGCTACCCTGCCATGGCGGGAATGCATCAGAATAAACCATGCAACTTGCCCGATTTTTCCGGGACTAACCAAGATCATTCATTAAGGAGCGTAGGAAAATGGAATCTGCCACTGAGCACCAAGGCCGTATTCTCTTGGTGGATGATGAGTCCGCCATCCTGCGAACCTTCCGTTACTGCCTCGAAGACGAGGGCTACGCTGTGGCAACCGCCAACAGCGCTGCGCAAGCCGATGCGTTGCTGCAACGCCAGGTTTTCGACCTGTGTTTCCTCGACTTGCGCCTTGGCGAAGACAACGGCCTCGACGTGCTGGCGCAGATGCGTATTCAGGCACCGTGGATGCGGGTGGTGATCGTCACCGCTCATTCGGCTGTAGACACTGCTGTGGACGCGATCCAGGCCGGTGCTGCCGATTACCTGGTCAAGCCATGCAGCCCTGATCAACTGCGCCTGGCCACCGCCAAGCAGTTGGAAGTGCGGCAACTGTCGGCGCGTCTGGAAGCCCTGGAAGGCGAGGTTCGCAAACCCAAGGATGGCCTGGACTCTCACAGCCCGGCGATGAAAGTGGTGCTGGAAACCGCCCGCCAAGTGGCCACGACCGATGCCAACATCTTGATTCTCGGTGAATCCGGTACCGGTAAAGGCGAGTTGTCGCAGGCCATTCACGGCTGGAGCAAACGGGCGAAGAAATCCTGCATCACCATCAACTGTCCTTCGCTCACTGCCGAACTGATGGAAAGTGAGCTGTTCGGCCACAGTCGGGGCGCATTTACCGGGGCCAGCGAAAGTACCTTGGGTCGCGTCAATCAGGCCGATGGCGGAACGCTGTTTCTCGACGAGATCGGCGATTTTCCGCTGATTTTGCAACCCAAGTTGCTGCGTTTCATCCAGGATAAAGAATACGAGCGGGTAGGTGATCCCGTCACCCGCCGCGCCGACGTGCGCATCCTCGCGGCTACCAACCAGAACCTGGAAGACATGGTCCGTGATGGTCGTTTCCGCGAAGACCTGCTGTATCGCCTCAACGTCATCACCTTGCACCTGCCGCCGCTGCGCGAACGCCGGGAAGACATTCTCAACCTCGCCGACCGGTTTCTGGCCCGGTTCGTCAAGGAATACGCCCGTCCGGCTCGGGGTTTCAGCGATGAAGCCCGCGAAGCGCTGCTTGGCTATCGTTGGCCGGGGAATATTCGCGAGCTGCGCAACGTGGTCGAGCGGGCGAGCATCATCTGTCCGCAGGAACGGGTTGAAATCAGCCACTTGGGTATGTCCGAAGCCCCGGTCAATAACGCGCCACGCATCGGCGCTGCGCTGAGCCTGGATGAGCTGGAAAAAGCCCACATCGGCGCAGTGCTTGCCACCGCCGGCACGCTGGATCAGGCGGCCAAGACTTTGGGCATCGACGCATCGACGCTGTACCGCAAACGCAAACAGTACAACTTGTGAGTTGCCAGCGATGAAACTGGCGATGAAGTTGCGGACCCGGCTGTTTCTGAGCATTTCCGCGCTGATCACCGTCGCACTGCTCGGGCTTCTGCTCGGGCTGGTCAGTGTCATGCAAATGGCCGGGACTCAAGAAGCGCTGGTGCGCAACAACTTCGTTACCTTGGACGTGGGTCTAAAACTGCGCCAGACACTGGGTGATCAGCTGATCCTCATGCTCAGCGAGCAACCGGATTCCGCTGCCTTCGACGCCTCCAAAAAGCGTTACTTCGAACTGCTGGAGGAGGGCATTGCCCAAGAGCCAGAGGGCATCGGCAGCGAATACGGTTTCAGGAAAGCCAAGGTGGATTACCTGAGCTTTATCCAGGCGTATGAGGTGTCGCCTGACCCCAAACATGTGCTGAGTGGCAACGACGAGCTCACCGATAAATTCAATGCGCTGCGCAGTGGTTTAATCGCCGAACACAAGCGCGCACTGGACAACATCAACGACATCGAACGGCGCGCCCGTGAACGCGCGTTGCTGATTGCCGGGTTGCTCGGCCTGGTCGGGTTGGCGGTATTGATCATCGGTTTCGTCACCGCTCATGCCATCGCCCGGCGCTTTGGGGAGCCCATTGAGGCCTTGGCGCAGGCGGCGGACCATATCGGCCAGGGCAAATTTGACGTCACGCTGCCGATCTCCTCCGCAGTGGAGTTGAATCAACTGACCCGGCGCTTCGGGATCATGGCCGAGGCTCTGCGGGAACATCAGGCGACCAATGTCGATGAGCTGCTCGCAGGTCAGCAGCGTCTGCAAGCGGTGCTCGACAGCATCGATGACGGATTGCTGATGATCGATCGCGAAGGTCATCTGGAGCACCTCAACCCGGTGGCGCAGCGCCAGTTGGGTTGGGACAGCGATCGACTCGGACAAGGACTGGGTTCGGCACTGGAACGTCCGGAGCTCGATGAACAGCTGCAACTAGTGCTGCGTGGCGGCACGCTGGAGCGGGCGCCGGAGGACCTGAGTATCGAAGTCGATGGCGAGTCGCGCTTGTTGACCTATAGCCTGACGCCGGTCAGCCATACCCAGGGCCATATTCTCGGCGCGGTAATGGTGCTGCACGACGTCACTGAACAGCGCGCCTTCGAACGGGTGCGCAGCGAGTTCGTGCTGCGCGCTTCCCATGAACTGCGCACGCCGGTCACTGGCATGCACATGGCGTTCGGCCTGTTCCGCGAGCGCGCGCATTTTCCCCAGGACTCTCGTGAAGCCGATCTGCTGGACACGGTCAATGAAGAAATGCAGCGCCTGATGCAGTTGATCAACGACCTGCTGAATTTCTCTCGTTATCAGAATGGCCTGCAAAAACTGACGCTGGCGCCGTGCTCCATTGAGGATTTGCTGGAGCAGGCACAACTACGCTTTACCGACGCAGCAGCAAAGCAGGGTATCGATCTGTTGGTGGAAGCGCAGGGGCCTTTGCCGCGTTTACAGGCCGATCAACCGCAATTGGATCGGGTGCTCGACAACCTGATCGACAACGCGCTGCGTCACACCTCGCCAGGGGGGCTGATACGCTTGCAGGCCCGACGCCATGGCGACCGAGTGATCATCAGCGTCGAGGACAACGGCGAAGGCATCGCCTATGGGCAGCAAGGACGGATTTTCGAGCCGTTCGTGCAGGTCGGTCGCAAGAAAGGCGGTGCCGGGCTTGGCCTGGCGTTGTGCAAGGAAATCGTGCAATTGCACGGCGGGCGGATGGGCGTCTATTCACGGCCGGGGCAGGGCACTCAGTTCTACATGGCGTTGACGGTATAGCGCACGTTTATGCTTCGTCATCCAGGCGTCGCTTGGCCAATCGGCGCCCGCGGGTAATCAGTTCGATGAACTGCACCGCGCTCAGCGCATGAGCGAACAACCAGCCCTGACCAAACTTCACGCCTTCACTGCTCAGCAGTGCTGCCTGGGATTCATGTTCGATGCCCTCGGCAATCACCTTGAGATGCAGTGACTGGGCCATGTGAATGATGTGCGGAGCCACGCCACTGCTCGCCGCGTCGTGGCCCAGGGCGTCGATAAAGGCTTTGTCGATTTTCAGGCAATCCACCGGCAGGGTTTGCAAGTAGGCGAGGCTGCAATAGCCGGTGCCAAAGTCATCGATCAATACCTGGTGCCCCACATCGCGCAAGGCTTGCAGGTTTTCCCGCGCCACCACCACATCGATCAAGCCCCTTTCGGTGACCTCAAAGGCAATTTGCTTCGCCGCGACCCGGTGCAAGGTCAGCAGGCGCGCCATCACCTGGCCGATGCGCGGGACCATGACATCACACGCCGCCAGGTTGACCGAGATGTACAGCTGCGGATTTGCCCGAAGCAATTGGCCCAATTGCTCAAGCAGGCGTTGCAGGACGAAGTCGGTCATCTGGCGGATTTGTCCGGTGTTCTCCGCCATCGGAATGAACAGGTCGGGGCTGGTCAGGGTGCCGTCGGGCCTTCGCCAGCGCAGCAACGCCTCGGCCCCCACGCAGTTACGGCTGTCGAGATCGAAGATCGGTTGATACAACACCTGCAACTCGCCACGGCGTATGGCGCCTGTCAGTTCGGCATCCAGTGACTGGCGCTGGCGCACCAGCAGAAACACCAGGAAGCCCACGCACGCAGCCAGCACAAGGCTGGCCGGCAGCAACCACCACCACATCGGCGGAATATGCGCTCCGCTGCGCGGAGTGATGAGCACCAGTTGGTACTCCGGGTTGTCAGTGGGCATGCGGTAAATCAAACGTCGATGGGTGACTTGCAACGCATCGCGGCTTTTCGGTGGCCAGGCCTCGGTAGGCGGCCAGGCTTGCGAGACGCCCAGAACCGGAATCGCCCGGGTGCCGTGATCGAGTACCACCAGCAGGCTGCTTCCCGGTGACAGGTCGACCATATCGGTCAAATGTCCACGCGAAGTCGCCACGCGGAAATTGCCGCGCCCGAGCATCAGGGCGGCGCGATTTTCATCGGGTTCAGTGGTGGTGTTCAGCCAGTAGCTGTAGGTGGGACCTTTGATGTCCGGTGGGCGCGCCAGCGACAACCCTTCCTGGCGGGGACGATTGGAGCAGATTCGCGAGGCGTCCATATAAGCCGCTTCGTAAACAAAGCGGTAATTGAAGCTGACCTGCTGCAAGGTCGCGATCATTTCGTCGTCGCAGCCTCGCAGCGGCTGAGCCTCCAGATCATCGAGGCTTTCGCGTAGCTGTCCGAAAAGCTGCTCCAAACGGGCGAGAAAGCGTTCACCCTGGGCGTTCATTTCCTGGCTTTCGTTCTGCTCGACCTGGTGTATCGCGACGAACAGGCTGCCGGCCAACAGCAGTGATGCGCTCAAGGCAGCAGCCAGCATCGCCAAAAACCAAGGGCGATAGAACCAACTACGAATCTTTACTCGAGCAGCAGTCATAGGGAATATCCGGCGAATTACCAATGAGTTATAGCTGCTGGTTGGGAAAACGCCCGAACCGTCGGGCGGCCGTCATTATTTTGTCTGATTCAACACCTGTAACAGTGCTGCAGTTTGAGCGTCCGGCGTGCCGTCGAAGCGGGAAGGGCGGAAATGCATCTGAAAGGCTGAAATCACATGGCGGGTGGCGACGTCCAGCTCGCCGGTTTGCGGCGTGTCATAACCAAAGCGGGCCAACTGCGCCTGAAACCAGCTGATGCTGGGCAGTTGCGCTTCGAACTGTGCCTGTTGTCGTGCAACGGCTTGCTCGTTGGGCCAGATGCCGATGCCCTCCGCCGCGAGGCGCTTCCAGGGGAACAGCGGCCCCGGGTCCAGTTTGCGCAGCGGTGCGATGTCGCTGTGGCCGATGATGCTGCGCGGGTTGATGGCGTAGCGTGCGCTGATGTCCTTGAGCAAGAAGATCATGGACTCGACCTGCGCATCGCTGTAGGGATACCAGAGTCGCCCGGTCGGGGTGTCCTTGAAACCGGGATTGACGATTTCGATGCCGATGGAGCTGGAATTCAGCCATGTCCGGCCTTGCCATTGGCTTTCACCGGCGTGCCAGGCGCGCAGGTTTTCGTCCATCAACTTGTAGATGGTCGCGTTCTTGTCGTCGCCGATCAGGTAATGGCTGCTGACTTCGCCATGGGTCAACAACTGCAATGAGCGCTCAAGCGATGCATTGGTGTAATGCATCACCACGAACTGTATGCGGCTGTCGTGATTGGCTGAAACGTGACTGGTGTCGATACGAGGGCCGCTGGCGCAACCGGCCAGCAGCATCAGGGACACGATGAGAGCGAAATATTTCATGGCGGAAGGCAATACACGCAAGACAATAATGCAACAGTGTAACGTACTGCCCCGCGTGCGGAGGCCAATCGCGATGATTTAAACAAAATGGAACAATTGCCGATTAACCCAACTCGACCCGGTTCCGTCCGGCATTTTTTGCCCGATATAGCGCGAGATCGGCTCTTTTCAGGGCCAGATCGCTATGTTCTCCAGCCTTGAATGCTGTCAGCCCCATGGAAACCGTAATCGTCACGCGCTCACCCTTGAAGTGGAAAGGACACGCTTCGATGGCGGCTCGCAGGCTTTCCAGCAATTTCATCCCTGCCGCCGGCACCGTGGAAGGCATCAACAACACAAACTCCTCACCGCCAAACCGGGCAATGAAATCCGTCCCGCGTAAACGCTTGCGCAGAACGGTGGCAATGAGTTTCAGCACTTTGTCGCCTGCCAGGTGACCGTAGTTATCGTTGATACGCTTGAAGTGATCGAGGTCGAGCATCGCCAGCATCAGCGTGTTGCCGTGTTGTTGCCACTGGCTGATTTCGTGGTCCAGGCGTTCGCTCCAGGCTGCCCGGTTGGGCAGGCCGGTCAGCGGATCAATCAAGGCTTTCTGGCGCTGCTCTTCGAGGTGCTCGCGAAAGCCCGAGGCTTCCTGCTCCATGTGCGCCACCCGTTCCGCCAGGCTTTGCAGACGGGCCGCCACTTCTTGCTCACGCTCATCGCGCTGCTGGCGGTGTTGATCCATGGTGCCAAGCAAGCCTTCGAGGTGGTTTTCCAGCACATGCTTGAGGTCTTCCAGGTCAGCGGCTTCGTGCATGCTGCTCTGCAAACCATCGACCTGCTCGCGGATCTGTGTGTCCATGGCTTGTGCCGCAGAACGGTTGTCGGCGTGACCGGCGCTGGCGGCCTGCAGGTTGCTCTGGAACGACTCGAGGCGTTCGTTGAGCCTCTGCAAATAGGCCTCGAACTCGTGCTGGCCGCTGTCCGAGATCGCCAGCATCAACGTGGCAAGATCGTCGAGAATCGGCAGAAGCTCGTACCAGTTCAAACCGTTTTTCAGGCGAAGCCGCATCGATTCGGCTTGTGGACGATGGCGCTCGGGTAGCGTCAGGTCGTCGAGTAAACCCAGCAGTGTTTCTTCGATGTGCTTGGCCACCGAGCTGTAGGACGGCTCGGGCGAGTCCGGCAGGGCGTAAAGTACATCGTGCTCGGGTTGATCCGGATCGATGGCCGGGGGAATTGGCGAGTCGTCCGAAGCGACCGTTGGGATCAGTTCGTCGGGGTTGATGCTTTCAGCCGGAGTCGCTGGCGTGACTGGCGCGTCCTCGGGTTGAGCCTGTATCTCAAGCGTCGGGGCGAATTCTTGCTGCGGTGCCGCAATGGGTGGAGCAAATACCCCAGTGACGGGAGGTTCTGGTGCCTCTGGCGATTGCTGCAACGAGTGAGGTTCGACAGTGGCAGGGCGTTCGGCCGCAAGCTCCGCGTGACGCGCATCGGCGGTGGGTTGAGGATCGACGAGGGCTGTCTCACTAGCCATAAGGCCTTCGGCAGGCTGGGCGATGGTGGGTTGCTCTGCCGGGACGGCGGCAGGAGTTGCCTCTTCCTCGGCGTCACGGTGCCCGAACAACCGCTGCAACAAGCCTGGTCGACCGGGTTCCGCCGGGCTCTCCAGTTGACTCAGGGCTTTGCCTTGCAACCCGCTCAGTTCACTGAGCAGCAATGGGATCTCGCGAGCCTGGCTGACGCGGTTATCCAGCTGTTTAGCGAAACTCTTGAGGGGGCGGCTCACTTCCCGAGGCAGCGGCAATTTTTGCAGCTGCGTGACCAGCGCATTCAGCGCAGCGCTGGTCTGGTTAACGCGGGTTTCACGGCGCTGCTCGGAGTCCAGCACGGCCTTTTCCAGGCGCGGGAGCAGGGCGGCCAGGCCGGCGTCCATGTCATCGGTGCGCACGACTTCGCGCATTTCCTTCATGCATTGGTCAACCGCGCGGTCAGTGCCTTCGGCGGCCAGGGTGCTGCGCACCAGCCCGCGGCGTAGCAAGTCGAGCCTGGCATCCCAGCGACGTTCGAGTTTTTCCTGTTGTTCGATGCTTTTGAGGTATTTCTCTTTCCAGCGCTGTGTTTCGTCGCTCATTCAAGGGATCCGCGAGGGGGCAGGACTCAACGCGGGGAATGCATCAGCCGTGAGCGAACCCGGCAGACGAATCTCTACCGCGACCGGCAGGTGATCGGAAATGGGTTGGGCCAGCACCTCGACCTTTTCAAGGGTCAGGCTCGGGCTCAGTAGAATGTGGTCCAGGCAGCGCTGCGGACGCCAGCTGGGGAATGTCGCTTCCAGTTGCGGGGCCAACAGGCCGAGGTCGCGCAACGGAGAGTTTTGCAGCAGGTCACTGGCATGGGTGTTCATGTCACCCATCAACACCTGGTGTTTGTAGCCACCGATCAACTCGCGGATGTAGGACAGTTGCAGGCTCCGGGCGCGAGCGCCCAGCGCCAGATGCATCATCACCACCACCAACGCTTCCGAGCCTTCGCCGAAACGCACCAGAATCGCTCCGCGACCCTTGGGGCCCGGCAGCGGGTGATCTTCAATCGCCCACGGGCGCAGGCGGCTGAGCACGCCATTGCTGTGCTGGCCGAGGCGACCGAGATTTCGATTGAGTTGTTGATACCAATAGGGAAAGGCGCCGAGCTGCGCCAGGTGTTCGACTTGATTGACGTAGCCCGAACGCAGGCTGCCGCCATCGGCCTCCTGCAAGGCGACCAGATCGAAGTCACCCAGCAGACTGCCGATTTTTTGCAGATTGTCGGCGCGCCCGGTATGCGGCAACAGGTGCTGCCAGCCTCGGGTCAGGTAATGCCGATAACGCTCGGTACTGATGCCGACCTGGATATTGAAACTGAGCAAGCGCAGACGGCTGTCTGCGGGCAAGCCCGTGGATTCCAGGTGATGTTCGTTGACCCGCGGATCATGCAGGCCAACGACGCGTTCAGTTCCCCAGCGGCGCATGGCAGGCGTCTCGCTTAGTTGGCAGCAGCCTTGTTAGCCGCTCGCTCTTGAGCAACCAGTTTATCGGCCAGTTGCAGGGCTTGTTCGGCACCGCCGGCAGAGCCGATGTCAAAACGGTATTTACCGTTGACGATCATGGTGGGTACGCCGGTGATTTCATATTTCTTGGCCAGTTCTTTGGCCTTGTTGATCTGGCCCTTGATGGCGAAGGAGTCGAAAGTGGCCAGGAACTTGTCTTTGTCTACGCCTTGGGTAGCCAGGAAGTCCGCCATGTCATTCTTGTCGGTCAACTTCTTGTGTTCTTTCTGAATGGCCTCGAAAACCGCAGCGTGAACCTTGTGCTCAACGCCCATGGCTTCGAGGGTCAGGAACATTTGGCCGTGTGCGTCCCAAGGACCGCCGAACATGGCAGGGATGCGAACGAAGTTGACGTCGGAAGGCAGTTTTTCGACCCATGGATTGATCACAGGCTCGAATGCATAACAGTGTGGGCAGCCATACCAGAACAACTCCACCACTTCGATCTTGCCAGGTACGGCAACCTGAACCGGGTTGCTCAATTCGACATAAGGGGCGGCTGGGGCTTCGGCGGCCTGGGCAGTCATGCCGAACAGGCTGGCAGCGACAAGTGCGGCGCTGATGATCAGATTACGCATGCTTTACTCCTGGACAAATTTTATCGCCTCGCGCGACCTGTTTTCAGACAGGCCGGGGCGGGCTTGAGTTCTGTAGTGTAACGGCAGCGGCCACAAAAAAGGGCGGCCAAAGCCACCCTTTTTATACTTGCTGCGACGGATTAATCGAGCGTTAACGTTGCAGGAGATGTATGCCCTGATCAACGCCCGATTCGCCGGTCTTAGTGCAGGCCCTGAATGTAGCTGGACACTGCGGCGATGTCTTCGTCGCTCAGCTTTTTGGCAATGCTTTGCATTGGCTTGGTATCGCCGTCGTTGTTGCGCCCACCTTCTTCCTTGCGGAAATCGGTGAGTTGCTTGGCGACGTATTGAGCGTGTTGGCCACCCAGGTGCGGGAAGCCGGCAGCCGCGTTGCCTGCGCCGTTTGGCGAGTGGCAACCGGTGCAGGATGGTAAGCCCTTGGCCAGGTCACCGCCGCGGAACAGTGCTTCACCGCGAGCCACGACTTTCGGGTCGGCGGCGCCGACGCTGCCTTTCTGGCTGGCGAAGTAGGCGGCGATGTCCGCGAGATCCTGGTCGCTCAGGTTGGTCAGCAGGCCGGTCATTTCCAGAACGGTGCGCTTGCCCGACTTGATGTCGTGCAGCTGCTTGGTCAGGTAACGTTCACCTTGCCCCGCCAGTTTTGGAAAGTTTGGCGCCATGCTGTTGCCATCCGGGCCATGGCAGGCACCACATACGGCGGCTTTTGCCTGGCCTGCGGCGGCGTCACCAGGTTTTACTGGCTCACCTGCAGCATGGGCAATGCCGGAGATTCCCACGGTCAACAGCAGACTCACGATCAATTTGTTCATCAGCTAATCCAACTACGGCTAAGGGTTAAAGAGTTATGGACCGGGATCACTCGCTCATCCAGTGGATGATGGCCTGGTAATCCTCGGCACTGCAGTCCATGCACAAACCACGCGGCGGCATCGCCTTGAAACCCTGGGTCACGTGTTGCACCAGCGTCTCCATACCTTTCGCCAACCTCGGCGTCCAAGCTTCCTGATCGCCCTTGCGGGGCGCCATGGGTAGTTGGCCGGAATGACAGGCACCACAAACACGGTTGTACACAGCTTCCGGATCCTGTGTAGCCTGAGCGCTGTAAAGCGGCATCAAGACACCGGCAGCTAGCAGCCATTTCGTCATAAAACGACCTTTTCAGGGTTGAGAGCGTGTTGCGTTCTAATGCGCAATCAAGGTCTGTCGCTCTCGTGAACTTCATCCTACGCTGGGACAAAGCGCACACAAAATCTGCGGCATTATATACTGGCGTCACTGAAACGGAAGCGACACTGCTTGCCGCGCCCATTCCCGGCGCCTCCCACATCGGAAATCCCATGCAACTCAAGAATCCCATCCTCGGTCTGTGCCAACAGTCCACCTTCATGCTCAGCGCCGCCAAAGTCGACCAATGTCCGGATGACGAAGGCTTTGAAGTCGCCTTCGCCGGGCGTTCCAACGCCGGCAAGTCCAGTGCGCTTAACACCCTGACCCATGCCAGCCTGGCGCGTACCTCGAAAACTCCGGGTCGCACACAGCTGTTGAACTTCTTCAAGCTAGACGATGAACGTCGTCTGGTCGACCTGCCGGGCTACGGTTATGCAAAAGTGCCGATCCCGCTCAAGCAACACTGGCAGCGTCACCTGGAAGCGTACCTGGGCAGTCGCGAGAGTTTGAAAGGTCTTATTTTGATGATGGACATCCGTCATCCAATGACAGACTTCGACTTGCTGATGCTCGATTGGGCAGTCGCCAGCGGCATGCCGATGCACATTCTGCTGACCAAAGCGGACAAGCTGACTTACGGCGCGGCCAAGAACACATTGCTCAAGGTTCAGTCTGAAATCCGCAAGGGTTGGGGTGACGCCGTGACGATTCAGCTTTTTTCCGCGCCAAAACGCATGGGTCTGGAAGACGCCTACACTGTATTGGCAGGCTGGATGGAGCTGGCGGACAAGGGCGTTGAGGCGGCGGAGTAAGAAATCGCAGGCAAAAAAAACCCCGGACTTCTTATGGGGAGGGGGAAGTTCGGGGTCCAAGTTCTAGACCGCTAGGGCGGGGTCCAGATATCTGCCAACACTTAACACAACATAGGAGCATCGAAGGGCTTCACCAGCCATTCAGTAACTCTGAGTGGCGAAACCTCCGATTAGTTCAGAATATTTTCTAATGTGTTTGGAATAAGCCGACGCAGTTTCCGGATAAAACGCCCTATACCCCTTCTGCCGCGGCACTATGCCGCAGCAGAAAGCGCCTGTTTCAGAGGCTCAGTGAGCCTCATCCCAGTTATTGCCCACGCCAACCTCAACCAGCAGCGGAACATCCAGTTTCGCCGCGCCGCTCATGTGCAGGCGAATTTCTTCGCTGACCTGCTCGACCAGGTCTTCACGCACCTCAAGCACCAGTTCATCGTGCACTTGCAGGATGACTTTGGCATCAATGCCTGACGTGGATAGCCAGTTATCCACAGCGACCATGGCTTTCTTGATGATATCTGCCGCGGTGCCTTGCATCGGGGCGTTGATTGCCGTGCGCTCGGCGGCGGCGCGCTCTTGCGGTTTGTTGGAGTTGATCTCCGGCAGGTACAACCGGCGGCCGAAGAAGGTTTCCACGAAGCCTTGATCCGCCGCCTGCGCACGGGTGCGGTCCATGTACTCGCGAACGCCGGGATAACGGGCGAAGTAAGTATCGATGTAGGCCTTGGCGGTCTTGGTATCGACGCCAATGTCCTTGCCCAGCTTCTGCGCGCCCATGCCGTAGATCAGACCGAAGTTGATCGCCTTGGCGCTGCGGCGCTGGTCGGAGGTCACGTCAGTGAGTTCGACCTTGAACACCTCGGCGGCAGTTGCGGTGTGCACGTCCAGGTTGTGGCGGAAGGCGTTCATCAACCCTTCGTCCCGGGACAGGTGCGCCATGATTCGTAGCTCGATCTGCGAATAGTCCGCCGCCAGCAGTTTGTAACCGGTCGGCGCGACGAAGGCCTGACGGATGCGACGCCCTTCGGCAGTGCGCACCGGGATGTTCTGCAGGTTCGGATCGCTGGACGACAGGCGCCCGGTGGACGCTACCGCTTGGTGATACGAGGTGTGAATCCGCCCGGTGCGCGGGTTGATCTGTTCCGGCAAGCGATCGGTGTAAGTGCTTTTCAGCTTGCTCATGGAACGGTATTCCATCAGCACTTTAGGCAACCGGTAGTCGTCCTCGGCCAGTTTGGCCAGCACTTCTTCGGCGGTGGACGGTTGACCCTTGGCGGTCTTCTTCAGCACCGGCAGGCCGAGTTTTTCGTAAAGGATGACGCCGAGCTGCTTGGGCGAACCCAGGTTGAATTCTTCACCGGCAATTTCGAAGGCTTCACGCTCCAGCGCGACCATCTTGTCGCCCAGTTCGATGCTTTGCACGCCCAGCAGGGCAGCATCAACGAACGCGCCCTGACGTTCGATACGCGCCAGCACCGGCACCAGCGGGATTTCAATGTCGGTCAGGACGCTGGCCAGGCTTGGAATAGCATTGAGCTTCTCGAATAGCGCCTGATGCAGACGCAGGGTGATATCCGCATCCTCGGCGGCGTACGGCCCGGCCTGCTCAAGAGCAATCTGGTCGAAAGTCAGCTGCTTCGCGCCTTTGCCAGCGATGTCCTGGAAGCTCACCGTGGTGTGGTCCAGGTATTTCAGCGCCAGGCTGTCCATGTCATGGCGAGTGGCCGTGGAATTGAGCGCGTAGGATTCGAGCATGGTGTCGAAAGCGATGCCACGCACGGTGATGCCGTTGGCCTGATCGCCACCGATGGCGCAGTTGGCCAGGATGTTCATGTCGAACTTGGCGTGCTGGCCGACCTTGAGTTTGTTCGGGTCTTCCAGAATCGGCTTGAGGGCACGCAGGACGGTGTCGCGATCCAGTTGCTCGGGTACACCGATGTAGGAATGGGTCAGCGGGATGTAGGCTGCTTCGTTGGCCTTCACGGCGAACGAAAGACCCACCAGTTGCGCCTGCTGGGCGTCGATGCCGGTGGTTTCCGTGTCGAAAGCGAACAGTTTGGCGTTGTTCAGTTTCTCCAGCCAGACATCGAAACGTGCCTGGTCGAGGATGGTTTCATACGCGGCTTCGACGACGGCCGCCGGTGCTGCGGCCTCGGCGGCGCTGAACAGATCGCCGGCCGGCTCTGGCGCGGCGGCAGCGCTCAGTTCAATTCGTTTGGCATCCCGTTGCAGATCGTTTATCCAGCTCTTGAATTCCAGCAGGGTGTACAGCTCGTAGAGTTTGTCCGGATCTTCCGCGCCCATCTTCAAGTCATCGAGGCCGATGTCCAACGGAACGTCGACCTTGATGGTCGCCAGTTGATAGGACAGGAACGCCATTTCCTTGTGCTCTTCGAGCTTGGCCGGCAGGGTTTTGGCGCCGCGAATCGGTAGGGTCGGCACGATATCGAGCTGCGCGTAGAGTTCGGTCAGGCCGCCGTTGACGCCCACCAGCAGACCGGAAGCCGTCTTCGGACCAATACCCGGTACGCCCGGGATGTTGTCGGACGAGTCGCCCATGAGCGCCAGATAATCGATGATCTGCTCGGGAGCGACGCCGAATTTCTCCTTCACGCCCTCCACGTCCATGCTGCTACCGGTCATGGTATTGACCAAGGTAATGTGGCCGTCGACCAGCTGTGCCATGTCCTTGTCGCCGGTGGAAATGACCACTGGACGATCGGCGGCCGCGCTGCTGCGGGCCAGGGTGCCGATCACGTCATCGGCCTCGACGCCTTCGACGCACAACAGCGGGAAGCCCAGGGCGATCACGCTCTGGTGCAGTGGCTCGATCTGCACGCGCATGTCATCGGGCATGCTCGGACGGTTGGCCTTGTATTCGGCGTACAAGTCATCGCGAAAAGTCCCACCCTTGGCGTCGAACACCACGGCGAACGGACTGTCCGGGTACTGCTTGCGCAGACTCTTGAGCATGTTCAACACGCCCTTGACCGCACCGGTCGGCAGGCCTTTGGATGTGGTCAGCGGTGGCAACGCGTGAAAGGCGCGGTACAGGTAAGAAGAACCGTCCACCAGGACGAGGGGGGCTTGGCTCATGAGCAGGATCAACCTTTTCGGCGGGTCCGGCGCTAGAATAGCGGGACCGTTGACGACAAAGGGACAAGGTTATCATGCGCACACTAAATCGCCTGTTGCTGGCTGGCTTGTTTGCAACCGTTCCACTGGCCGTCATGGCGGCGGACGATGCGCCGACTCCGGAGCCTGAAGTCACGATTCGCACGGAAGGGGACAAGGTCATTCAGGAATACCGCCAAAATGGTTTCCTGTACGCGATCAAGGTCACGCCGAAGGGGGCACCACCGTATTTCCTGGTGCGCGCGGACGGTACAGATGCAAACTTTATCCGCTCGGATCAGCCGGATATGCTGATTCCGTCGTGGAAAATCTTTGAGTGGAAATAGTTTCTTAATTTCAATCGGCGCTGGTCCTAGAGCGGCGCCCGTACTGGCAGTTTAAACATGTCTGTGTTCACCCCCCTGGCTCGGCCCGAGCTGGAAGCTTTTCTCGCCCCTTATGGCCTCGGCCGCCTGCTTGATTTCCAGGGGATTGCCGCCGGTAGCGAAAACACCAATTACTTTATCAGCCTGGAGCAGGGCGAATTCGTCCTGACGCTGGTCGAGCGTGGTCCGGTTCAGGAGATGCCGTTCTTCATCGAACTGCTCGACGTGTTGCACGAGGCCGACCTGCCGGTGCCTTACGCCCTGCGTACCACTGACGGCGTGGCGTTGCGCGAACTGGCCGGCAAGCCTGCTTTGTTGCAACCGCGCCTGGCCGGCAAGCACATCAAGCAGGCCAACGCGCAACATTGCGCGCAGGTGGGCGGGTTGCTGGCGCATCTGCACTTGGCCACCCAGGCGGGAAACATGATCAAGCGCAAAACCGATCGTGGCCTGGACTGGATGCTGGAAGAGGGCACGGAGTTTCTGTCGCACCTGAATGATGAGCCGCGAGCGCTGCTGCAACGGGCGCTGGACGAAATCACTCAGCAGAAAGAGAAAATCCTGGCGCTGCCTCGGGCAAATATCCACGCGGACTTGTTTCGCGATAACGCGATGTTCGAAGGCACGCACCTGACCGGGCTGATCGATTTCTACAACGCCTGTTCGGGGCCGATGCTCTACGACGTGGCGATTGCCTTGAATGACTGGTGTTCGGACGACGATGGTTTGATTGACGGACCGCGGGCGCGGGCATTGCTGGGAGCTTATGCGGCGCTGCGGCCGTTTACGGCTGCCGAGGCCGAATTGTGGCCCACCATGCTGCGAGTGGCGTGTGTGCGGTTCTGGCTGTCACGCTTGATCGCGGCGGAGTCTTTTGCCGGGCAGGACGTGTTGATTCATGATCCGATGGAGTTTCAATTGCGCTTGGCGCAGCGGCAGAAAGTCAGCACGCCGTTGCCGTTTGCCCTCTAACAAGCAAAAGATCGCAGCCTGCGGCAGCTCCTACAGAGAAATGCGAAACCCTGTAGGAGCCGGCTTGCTGGCGATGGTCGTTAACGATAACGCGTATGGCCTGGCTAAACGCGGCGTGCTTGAGTCCATCGCCAGCAAGCCGGCTCCGACAAGGGCTGCGATCTTTTTCGATGGTTACAACGACTCCAGACACCCCGCCAGATCATTCCCCAACTTTTCCAATACCTGCTCATACCCCTGTGCAGTCGCAGGCGTGTACCCGCCTAGCGCATCCAGCTCCGCCAGTTTCACCGGCAGGCCCGCCACCAGGGTTTCCGCCAAGCGCGGGCGCAACGGAGGTTCGCTGAACACGCAGGTCTTGCCGACTTCCTGCAACCGCGCGCGCATGGCCGCGACGTGTTGGGCGCCCGGTTGCACTTCGGCCGCGACACTGAACACGCCCGCATGCTTGAGACCGTAGGCGTCTTCGAAGTAGTCGAAGGCTTCGTGGAACACGAAATAGGGTTTGCCCTCAATTCCTGTCAGACGTTTCTTCAGGCGCAGATCGAGCGCATCGAGACGTTCGTCGAAGGCCTTGAGGTTGCTCTGATAGCGCGCGGCATTCTCCGGATCGGCAGCACTCAGGTCGGCCGCCATTTTCGTGGCGATCACCCGGGCATTGATCGGCGACAACCACAAATGCGCGTCGAGGCTGCCGGGACGGTGATCATGATCATGCTCGTCGGCTTCTTCGGCGTGGGAATGGTTGTCTTCAGCGAAATGACGAAGCTTCAGCCCCGGCAAATCCTGCACGGCAACGCTCGGCAGCGTACGACCATTCAGCACGCGGGGCAGGAAACCTTCCATGTCCGGCCCGATCCAGTACAACAGATCCACCGATTGCACCTTCCGTACGTCGGAAGGGCGCAAAGCATAGTTGTGTGGCGAAGCGCCGGGAGGAAGCAACACTTCCGGAATCGCCACGCCGTCCTGCACGGCTGCGGCGATCAGTTGAAGCGGCTTGATGCTGGTGAGGACTTTGACCTCGGCTTGCGCTGAACCGATCAGCAGAAAACTTGCGATAAATACGACAAAGATAGAAAAAAGTCGGGGCACGATGACTACTCGAAGAGGCGAGAACGGGTAACATAATAACGTCTCTCACAAAACTCGTCGCCGCTCATGCCTAAAACACCGATTGCCAGCCGTCCACACGACCACTCTCATTGCGTTCACAGCGCTCTGTCGGAGGCCGATGCCCTGTGCGCACGCCAGGGGCTGCGGCTGACCGCATTGCGCCGGCGGGTGCTGGAATTGGTGTGGCAAAGCCACAAGCCGTTGGGTGCCTACGACATCCTCGCCGTGCTCAGCGAGCAGGACGGCCGCCGCGCTGCGCCGCCGACCGTGTACCGCGCGCTGGATTTCCTCTTGGAAAACGGCCTCGTTCATCGCATTTCCTCGCTCAACGCCTTCATCGGCTGCAATCACCCGGAGCACGCGCACCAGGGCCAGTTCCTGATTTGCCGCGACTGCCACGCCGCCATTGAGCTCGAACAGAAATCCATCAGCGACGCGATCGTCGACAGCGCCAAGGATGTGGGGTTTGTCGTCGAAGCTCAGACCGTCGAAGTGATCGGGCTGTGCTCGGGTTGCCAGGGGGCTTGATGAGCAACGCGCTGATCCGCCTCGAGCAGGTTGCCGTCACATTTGCCGGGCAAAGTGTGCTGGATAACATCGAGCTGAGCGTCGAGCCGGGGCAGATTGTCACCCTGATCGGCCCCAATGGCGCCGGCAAGACTACGCTGGTGCGCGCCGTGCTCGGCCTGTTGAAACCGGACAGTGGCACTGTCTGGCGCAAGCCGAAACTGCGCGTTGGCTACATGCCGCAAAAACTTCACGTCGATCCGACCCTGCCGCTCTCGGTGCTGCGCTTCTTGCGCCTGGTTCCCGGTGTCGACCGTGCGATGGCATTGGCGGCACTCAAGGAAGTCGGCGCCGAGCAGGTGATCGACAGCCCGGTGCAAAGTGTTTCCGGCGGTGAAATGCAGCGTGTCTTGCTGGCCCGGGCCTTGTTGCGCGAACCGGAATTGCTGGTGCTCGACGAGCCTGTACAAGGCGTCGACGTGGCCGGCCAGGCCGAACTCTACAGCCTGATCACCCGCCTGCGTGACCGTCACGGTTGCGGGGTGTTGATGGTTTCCCATGATTTGCATCTGGTGATGAGCACAACCGATCAGGTGGTTTGCCTGAATCGCCATGTCTGCTGCTCCGGCCACCCCGAGCAGGTCAGTGGAGATCCGGCCTTCGTCGAGCTGTTCGGAAAAAACGCACAGAGTCTGGCGATTTATCACCACCATCACGACCACGCCCACGACCTGCACGGTTCGGTGGTCAAGGCGCCCGCGTCGGGCCATAACCATGTCCACGGAGATAGCTGCAAGCATGGCTGATTTTCTGCTTTACGCCCTGCTCGCAGGTCTGGCTCTGGCAGTGGTCGCGGGACCGCTGGGTTCATTCGTGGTCTGGCGGCGCATGGCCTATTTTGGCGACACCCTGTCCCACGCGGCTTTGCTGGGTGTGGCATTGGGCTTCCTGCTGGATGTCAGCCCGACCGTTGCAGTGACCGTAGGCTGTTTGCTCTTGGCGGTGTTGCTGGTGACCCTTCAACAGCGCCAACCGCTGGCGTCTGACACGCTTTTGGGAATTCTCGCACCGAGCACCCTCTCTTTGGGGCTGGTGGTACTAAGCTTCATGCACGAAGTGCGGATCGACCTGATGGCGTATCTGTTCGGCGACCTGCTGGCGATCAGCCCGACCGATCTGGCCTGGATTCTCGGCGGCAGCGCGGCGGTGCTGGGGTTGCTGGTGGCGTTGTGGCGGCCATTGCTGGCAATTACCGTGCACGAGGAACTGGCGCGGGTCGAAGGCCTGCCCGTGGCGGGGTTGCGCATGGCGCTGATGCTGCTAATCGCCGTGGTAATTGCAGTGGCGATGAAAATCGTCGGTGTATTGCTGATTACTTCGTTGCTGATCATCCCGGCGGCTGCGGCGCAACGTCACGCTCGCTCACCGGAGCAGATGGCACTGGGCGCGAGCCTGTTGGGCATACTCGCCGTATGCGGCGGGCTGGCGCTGTCCTGGTTCAAGGACACCCCCGCCGGCCCATCGATCGTGGTAACGGCCGCCGCGCTGTTTCTGCTGAGTTTTGTTCTGCCCCGTCGAGGGGTGTAGACTTGCTCGTTTTTTGCGCAAATAGAGAGTCGCAGGAATGAAGTTCGCCTCCCGTTATCTGCTCCTTGTCGCATTTTCTTTGCTGCTGGGCGCTTGCCAAAGCACGCCACCGGCGGCCACTGAGGCCACCGATGCGCGGGCCACGGCCATTGCACAGCTTGAGCAAAGCCTCGCCAGCAGCGAGTTGGCCACGGCCGAAGATCAGCTGGCGGCTTTGCAGGCCGAATCGCCCAACGATCAATCCCTTGAGCAATATCAGCGGCAATTGGCCGAGGCCTATCTGATGCGCAGTCAGATTGTGTTGCAAAAAGGCGACGTGAATGCCGCGGCCACTGCTTTGGCCCGTGCCCGCGCGTTGATGCCCAAGGCTCCGGCGCTGACCGGTGGCGTCAACGGCTCCATCGCTCAAGCCCGCAAAGCTGAACTGGAAAAAGCCGAAGCCGCCCTCAAGGCTGCCGAAGCCCAGCCCAAAGCCAAGGTCATCGACCCGACGGCTGAAAGCACCACCGTTGCGTTGAACATCAACGATATGGCCAAGTTGCGTCGTCAACTGGACGCTATCGCCGCCGATGTAGTGAATTTTCAGTGTGATGTGAGCATTCAGGCGCCGCGCACGGATGACTATCCGTGGTTGGCGAATTTGCTGACCAAGCGAGTGAAGAAACTCGATCCGCAATTTGACCTCAACCTGGAGCGGCAGATTATTCGCAGCGTTCCGGCGCAGATGGTGTTGAGTCCGCGTAAGCCTTAAAAGAAAAGATCGCAGCCTGCGGCAGCTCCTACAGAGATGGGTGATTACCCTGTAGGAGCTGCCGAAGGCTGCGATCTTTTGCTTTATTAAGCCGGAATCGCCTTCGCCTTCGGCTCCCGATCCCAAACCCGATGCTGCCCAATCGCCGCAAAAAACGGCTTGGTCAATTTGGCATCAGCGCCCACGATCAATCCCGCATCCACCTCCAGCTTCAACACATCCAGCAACTGCTTCGCCTCGCCATGCAACGCGATCGCTTTCAAGTGTTTGTAGGCCTCAAGCAGGTAGTGCAACGCAACGCCGTCCGCGCTCAGCGCCTTGATTGACGCTGCACCTCCGGGTACGAACACCGCGTCGAAGGCAATGGACGGCATGCCTTCCATCGATGCATCCACCGGCAGCATTTTGCCGTCGGCGGTGGTGACCGGAGCCGAGGTAGGGCCGAGCAATTTAGCGTGCGCACCTTCGGCTTCCAGCGCTTTTTTCATTGCATCAATCGCGGCGCCATCAACGCCATTGGCCGCCAGAATCGCCACTTTGCGGGTTTTGATATCGCCCGGCAGCAGGTTGGCCTGGCTCAGGGCTGGCGAACGCTCCAAAGAGATTTTTGGCACGTCGACAGTTCCGGCTTTTGGCGCAGGCAGGCCGAGGTTCTGCGCCACGCGCTTGGCCAGCTCCAGATCGATGTTGGCGAGGATCTCGTTGACCTCACGCGCACGGATGAACTCTCGTTCAACCTTGCCCAGTTCAAAGCTATAGGCCGAGATGATGTGCTCTTGCTCGTGCTTGCTCATGCTGTGGAAGAACAGGCGCGCCTGGGAGAAGTGGTCGCTGAACGACTCGCTGCGCTGGCGGATTTTGTTGGCGTCGATACGTTCCGGATAACTCTCGAAGCCGCCGTCCTGAGCGGCGGGCGGGGTTTCTTTCGGCCAGCCGCCGTCGATGGAATTCGGCTCGTAGGAGGCGCGACCCTTATCGATGGTGGTGCGGTGCAGCGCATCGCGCTGACCGTTGTGGAACGGTGCTACCGGACGGTTGATCGGGATTTCGTGAAAATTCGGTCCACCGAGTCGGCTGATCTGCGTGTCGGTGTAGGAAAACAGCCGACCTTGCAGCAGCGGATCGTTGGAGAAGTCGATCCCCGGCACGATATGCCCTGGGCAAAAAGCGACCTGCTCGGTTTCAGCGAAGAAGTTGTCCGGATTGCGGTTGAGGGTCATTTTCCCCAGCGGTGTAATGGGAACGAGCTCTTCGGGAATCAGCTTGGTGGGGTCGAGGATGTCGAAATCGAAGGCGTGTTCGTTTTCCTCCTCGATGACCTGGACGCCCAGCTCCCACTCCGGATAGTCCCCCATCTCGATGGCTTCCCAGAGATCGCGACGGTGGTAATCGGTGTCTTTGCCCGCCAGTTTCTGCGCTTCGTCCCACACGAGGGAGCAAGTGCCGGCTGTAGGACGCCAGTGGAATTTCACAAAGCGCGATTTACCTTCGGCGTTGATCAGCCGGAAGGTGTGCACACCGAAGCCCTGCATGCTGCGCAGGCTTTTCGGGATGGCCCGGTCGGACATGGCCCAAATCACCATGTGCGCCGACTCCGGGACCAACGAAACAAAGTCCCAGAACGTATCGTGGGCCGAGCCGCCGGTAGGAATCTCGTTGTGCGGTTCGGGTTTTACCGCGTGGACGAAATCCGGAAACTTAATGGCGTCCTGAATGAAAAACACCGGCATGTTGTTGCCCACCAGGTCGAAGTTACCTTCGTCGGTGAAGAACTTCACGGCAAACCCACGTACATCGCGCACGGTATCGCCGGAACCACGGGGGCCCTGCACGGTAGAAAACCGAACGAATACGGGTGTCTGCTTCCCAGGATCTTGTAGGAAACCGGCTTTGGTAAGGACGGAGTGGTTCTCGTAGGACTGGAAGAAACCATGGGCCCCCGTACCCCGCGCATGCACGATGCGCTCGGGAATGCGTTCGTGGTCAAAGTGCGTGATCTTTTCACGCATGATGAAATCTTCCAGCAGCGATGGCCCACGGGCGCCGACCTTCAGGGTGTTCTGATTGTCCGCCACCTTCACGCCTTGATTGGTGCGCAAGGCCTGGCCGGTGGCGTCGGAGCGGAAGTTTTCCAGGCTATCGAGTTTGGTGTTGGTGTTGCTGCGGTCCGGGGTATCGGTCCCGGCCAGTGCGCTCTTGGGGGCGGCAGGCTTTTTCGTACTCATCAGGCGTAACTCCTCGGGGTATTTTCGAGATGCTTAAGTAGTGACTGATGAGGGTTTTAGCCGTTCCTTTTATCTGACCTTTGATCGCGTTATTGCCAAATGACTGGATGAATGCGAAATAAATGCTAAGAACCTCTATACGGACAGGCTAAAATGCGCGCCCGGCTAACCGCTGATCCTTTTCCAACGCGCCCCACAAGGTTCGCTACGTGATCGAGTTTCAAAACGTCCATAAAACCTACCGCGTCGCCGGTAAGGATATCCCCGCCCTGCACCCGACCAGTCTGACGATTGAGAACGGCCAGGTCTTCGGCCTCATCGGCCACTCCGGTGCGGGAAAAAGTACTCTGCTGCGTCTGATCAATCGCCTGGAGAACTCCAGTGGCGGCAAGATCTTCGTCGACGGCGAAGAAGTCACCGCGCTCGACGCCAATGGCCTGCGCCGTTTCCGTCAACAGGTCGGGATGATCTTCCAGCACTTCAACCTGCTGGCATCCAAGACGGTTGCCGACAACGTCGCGCTGCCGCTGACGCTGGCCGGTGAAATGTCCCGCGCTGAAATCGACCAGCGCGTCGCCGAATTGCTGGCGCGGGTGGGTTTGTCCGACCACGCCAACAAGTACCCGGCACAATTGTCCGGCGGGCAAAAGCAGCGCGTCGGCATTGCCCGCGCCCTGGCGACCAAGCCGAAAATTCTGCTGTGCGATGAAGCCACCAGCGCCCTCGACCCGCAAACCACGGCGTCGGTCCTGCAATTGCTGGCCGAGATCAATCGCGAGCTGAAGCTGACCATCGTACTGATCACCCATGAAATGGATGTGATCCGCCGGGTCTGCGACCAGGTCGGCGTGATGGACGCTGGCGTGATCGTTGAGCAAGGCACGGTGGCCGATGTGTTCCTGCATCCGAAACACCCGACCACCAAGCGCTTCGTGCAAGAAGACGAACAGATCGACGAAGGCGAACAGCGCGATGACTTCGCTCACGTGCCGGGTCGCATCGTACGTCTGACCTTCCAGGGCGAAGCGACCTACGCGCCGCTGCTCGGAACCGTCGCTCGCGAAACGGGTGTGGACTACAGCATCCTGGCCGGTCGCATCGATCGCATCAAAGACATCCCTTACGGGCAACTGACCCTGGCCGTGACCGGTGGTGACATGGAAGCGGCCTTCGCCCGCTTCACCGCAGCCGACGTCCACATGGAGGTGCTGCGCTAATGGAAGCCCTGACCACTTTCTTCGCCAACATCGACTGGTTCGAAATCTGGCTGGCCACCGGCGACACCTTGCTGATGCTCGGCGGTTCGCTGTTGTTCACGGTATTGCTGGGCCTGCCGCTGGGCGTGTTGCTGTTCCTTTGCAGCCCGCGTCAGTTGCTCGAGGCCAAAGGCGTGTACGCGATGCTGTCACTGGTGGTGAACATCCTGCGTTCGCTGCCGTTCATCATTCTCCTGATCGTGATGATTCCGTTCACGGTGTTGATCACCGGTACGTCCCTCGGTGTCGCGGGTGCGATCCCGCCATTGGTGGTGGGCGCCACGCCGTTCTTCGCACGATTGGTTGAGACCGCGTTGCGTGAAGTGGATCGCGGCATTATCGAAGCGACTCAGTCCATGGGCGCAACGACGCGGCAGATCATCACCAATGCCTTGCTGCCTGAAGCCCGTCCCGGCATCTTTGCGGCGATTACGGTGACAGCCATTACACTGGTGTCCTACACGGCAATGGCCGGTGTAGTCGGCGCGGGTGGGCTGGGTGACCTGGCGATCCGGTTCGGTTACCAGCGTTTCCAGACTGACGTGATGGTGGTCACGGTGGTGTTGCTGCTGGTGCTGGTACAGGTCCTGCAAACCGTCGGCGACAAACTGGTTGTCCACTTCTCTCGTAAATGATCAATGAGCCGGCCATTCGCTGGCAGGCGCCAAACGGGCGCCGCAAGCGGGCACCCACAAGGAGTTAGCTGTATGAAAAAACTACTCGTCGCATTCGCTGCCGTTGCAGCCTTTTCCGCCCACGCCGACACCCTGACTGTCGCGGCGACCCCGGTCCCACACGCGGAAATCCTCGAGTTCGTTAAACCGGCCCTGGCCAAAGAAGGCGTGGACCTGAAGGTTAAAGTCTTCACCGACTACATCCAGCCGAACGTACAGGTTGCCGAAAAACGCCTGGACGCCAACTTCTTCCAGCACCAGCCGTACCTCGATGAGTTCAACAAGGCCAAGGGCACTAACCTGGTTTCCGTGGCCGGCGTGCACCTGGAACCGCTGGGCGCTTACTCCAGCAAGTACAAAGCGCTGACCGAATTGCCGGGCGGCGCCAACGTGGTGATCCCGAACGATGCCACCAACGGCGGCCGTGCGCTGTTGCTGCTGGCCAAGGCCGGCCTGATTACTTTGAAGGATCCGACCAACATCCTGTCGACCGTCAAAGACATCACCGCGAACAGTAAAGACCTGAAGTTCCGCGAACTGGAAGCCGCGACCATCCCGCGCGTGCTGACCCAGGTTGACCTGGCCCTGATCAACACCAACTACGCGCTGGAAGCCAAGCTTGATCCGGCCAAGGATGCGCTGGTCATCGAAGGCAGCGACTCGCCTTACGTGAACATCCTGGTCGCTCGTCCGGAAGACAAGGACAGCGCCGCGATGCAGAAACTGGTTGCTGCACTGCACAGCCCTGAAGTGAAAGCCTTCATTCTCGAGAAGTACAAAGGCGCGGTCGTGCCGGCGTTCTGATCTGAAGCGGTAACAAAAATGGGGCGCATTGAATGCGCCCCATTTTTTTATGCCTGAAATACAGCCCCTGTTGGAGCCGGCTTGCTGGCGATGGAGCCAAGTGCGCCGCGTTTATCCAGACCACACGCATTATCGCTAACGACCATCGCCAGCAAGCCGGCTCCTACAGGGTTATGCATTTTCCCTAGGCGCAACGCGTAGTGATTACTGACGCTTGAGCATCACCGGCAATTGCGCCACCAGCTTCACATTATTCAACGGCGCCCGAATGAACCCGCGCTGCGTCCCGTCCGGCCCGATCACGGCCAGATTGCCGCTGTGATCGACGGTGTAGTTCGGCTTGCTGGTATCCGCCGGGATGAACGGAATGCTCACCGCGTTGGCGACTTTTTGCAGTTCTTCAATAGACGTCGGCGTCAGGCCGATGAACTGCGGGTCGAAGTAACCCAGGTACTGCTTGAGTTGTTTCGGCGTATCACGATTCGGGTCGACGCTGACCAGCACGATCTGCAACTTGTCCACAGCCTCCGGCGGCAACTCGCTTTTGATCTGGCGCAGTTGGGCGAGGGTGGTTGGGCAGATGTCCGGGCAGAAGGTGTAGCCGAAAAACAGCAGGCTCCACTTACCTTTCAGTTCGTTGATAGCCACAGGTTTGCCGTCCTGATCGGTCATCGTCACGTCCGGTAGGTTGCGGCTTTGTGGCAACAAAATAATGCCAGCGTCGATCAGTGCCGTCGGGTCGCCCTGGCCTTTGCCGGAGAGCACTTTGTTGATGGTCAGGCCCAGGACCAGCGCGATCAGGGCGACGAGAATGAAGACGGTTTTCTGGGTTCGGGTCATAGGTTCAACAATAAGTAGTGGTCTACGAGCAGGGCGATGAACAGCAGGAACAAGTAGTAAATAGAGTACTTGAAGGTGTTGATCGCCGCGTGCGGCCGAGTGCCACGGTACAGCACCACGGCCCATTGCAGAAACCTCGCGCCGAGGACGATGGCGCAAATCAGGTAGAGCAGGCCGCTCATGTGGATCACGTATGGCATCAGGCTGACGGCCAGCAACGCGCCGGTATAAAGCAGGATGTGGACCTTGGTGTAATGCTCGCCGTGGGTGACCGGCAGCATCGGAATGTCGGCCTTGGCGTATTCCTCTTTGCGGTGGATCGCCAGCGCCCAGAAGTGCGGTGGGGTCCAGGCGAAGATGATCAGCACCAGCAGGAGCGGTTCGGCACTGACATGGCCGGTGGCAGCGGTCCAGCCGAGCAGTGGTGGAGCGGCACCGGCCAGGCCGCCGATGACGATGTTCTGCGGCGTCGCACGCTTGAGAAAACCGGTGTAGACCACCGCGTAGCCGAGCAGGGAGGCGAGGGTCAGCCACGCGGTCAGCGGATTGGTGAAGGCCAGCAACAAGGCCTGGCCGAGCAGCGCCAGCACCAAGGCAAAGGTCAGCGCCGCGGCCGGTGACACCCGGCCTTCAGCCAAAGGGCGTTTGTGGGTGCGCGCCATGACGGCATCGATCCGCCGATCCACCACATGATTGACCGCTGCCGCGCCACCGGCACACAAGGCGATTCCCAGATTGCCGAACACCAGCACCGTCCACGGCACCCCGGCGCGGGTCGCGAGGAACATCCCCACCAGCGAGGTGATGAGCATCAGCACCACCACTTTCGGCTTGGTCAGCTCCAGGTAATCACGCCAGATCGCCTGACTGTGACGTTCGCCGATCAGAATCGCCATGGCATCTCTCCTTTTATTGTTATGGGCCCGGCTGAATGTTTACGCGGGCTGAAGCGCCAGCGTGTCGGCTGCTTGACCCGAACCAGACTGGTTCGCGCGTGATAATTGACCAGCACCATCGTCAGTAGCAGCGCGGCGCCCCCGGCGTTGTGCGCGACAGCCACCGGCAGTGGCAGATGAAACACCACGTTGCTGATGCCCAGCGTGATTTGCGCTGCGAGGGCGACCAATACAAGGCCCGCCAGACGTGTCATGCCAACCACCTTCAGTTGCCAGGCCAGGCCGAGCAGCACCAGCGTCACCAGCAACGCGCCGATACGGTGTGTGAGGTGAATCGCCGTGCGGGCATCGCTGTCCAGTTGTCCGCCGAGGTAGTTCGGGCCGATGTGTTGGGTCAGGTGAAAGCCATTGGCGAAGTCTGCAGGGGGCAGCCATTGGCCGTGGCAGGTCGGAAAGTCGATACAGGCCACGGCGGCGTAATTGGAACTGACCCAGCCGCCGAGGGCGATTTGCCCGATCACCAGCAGCAGCCCGGCAGTCGCCCAATACTGCAAACGCCGTGGGACGGTCAGCGCTGGCAGCACGCCGGACAGCCGCAGTGTGAGCAAAAACAGCAGACTCAATGTGGCAAAGCCGCCGAGCAAATGCCCGGTCACCACTTGCGGCCAGAGCTTGAGCGTCACCGTCCACATGCCGAACGCCGCTTGGGCGAATACCACCGCCAACAGGAACAACGGCAATTTCACCGGTTGCCCCGGATGCCGACGATGAACCCAGGCGCGCCCGGCCAACACCGAGATCAGCAACCCGAGCGTGCCGGCGAAGTAGCGGTGGATCATCTCGTTCCAGCCCTTGTGGGCTTCGACGGGCGTATCAGGAAAATGCAATTCGGCATGGGCCAGTTGCGCTTCGCTTTTCGGCACGCTGATGAAGCCATAACAGCCCGGCCAATCCGGGCAACCGAGGCCGGCGTGGGTCAGGCGGGTGTAGGCGCCGAGCAACACCACAATCAGTGCCAGCAAGGTGGCAAACAGCGCGAGGCGAAATCCAGGTTTGGCCATGACGATGCCCTTATCCGATGTTCGACAGTTTCAGCAGGTGACGCAGGTCGTTGAGCAGGTCTTTGCCCTTGACCGACGGGTCGTAGCGCAGCACCAGATTGCCGTGAGGGTCGATGATCCACAGCTGCGGCACGGCCTGGTCACCCGTGGTCTTGCTGAAGGTGGTCAGATCCATGGGATAGCGTTGCAATTGCGGATACTCACGGGTGAGCTTGGCGTCGTAATCACTGCTCAGTGGTTGTGCCGCCGCCAATGCGTGACTGGCACGCCCGGCATCGCGACCGAGGCCGATCTGGACCTGCCGCGCCAGGTACACCAGTTGCTGGCAATCCACCGAACAATCCTTCGGCGCCGTCACCAGTAATTGCCAGCGCTGATCATCGGCCTGCACCCCAAGGTCGGCGCGGGTCTGGCCATTGCCGATCAGTTCGCCGTGATAGCTGCGACCTTCCGGCACCCAGAACTGTAATTTGTACATGCCGGTGGCGAGGATCATCGGACCGATCACCCCGAGCAGAATCAGCAGCAGCTGCAAACGGCCCTTGCGCCGGTTCGGCGTTTTCGCCTCAGACATGCTGGGTGGATTCATGGCCGCTCCCATGGTGTTTCTCCTTTGCGTTGTGCCAGCCGAGGTAGAGATAAAGACCGAGCAGGGCGATCGACATGGCGAACCACTGCACGGCATAAGCGATATGTTTTTCTGGGCCCATGGCAACCACGGGCCAATCGGCCTGGTAAGTAGCGGGTCCGGTTTCTGCGCGTAATTCGTAGGCGAAGCCGTCCCGGTCGAGGGCTGTCCAGAGCTTCGCCGGCTCGACCGCCGTAATCAGTTGTGGCCAAGCGGTGGTGCTCGGGTCCGCGTGTAATTGAAACGTCGCACCGGGAGATACGTAGACCCAGGCGTCGACGCTCAAGGCATTGGTCGGTGTCGTGAATTGCGGCGGAGTGCGACGGTCCGGCCATGGCAGCCAGCCACGATTGACCAGCAGCCACAGCCCGGTGGCTTGATCCTGGAACGGTTGCAGCAACTCGACCCCGACCTTGCCGTCGCGCTGGCGGTTATCCAGCAGCAGACTGTGGGCGGCGTCGAACTGGCCGTGCAGGCGCACCCGGCGAAAGGCTGGGTCTGCGGTGTGTTGCAGCTCGGTACTGGCCATCGGTTCGGCGGCCCGGCGCTCGGCGTAGCTTTGCAGCAGCGCGCTTTTCTCCGCGCCCCGGCTCAATTGCCAGAACCCGAGCGACACCAGCAGCGGCAGCAACAGCGCCACCACCAGCGTCGGCACAATGCCCGGCCGAAAGCGCTTCATGGCATCGCCAGAAAGTCGGTCATCGCGATAGCTATACTCAAGTGCATCGCTTGTCCCCCGGAGTCTCACCATGCTCAAAGCAGCCATCGTCCTGATGCTGATTGCCACGGTTGTCAGCCTGTTCAGCGGCCTGTTTTTTCTGGTCAAGGACGACAGCAGCTCGAACCGCCTCGTCATTGCCTTGAGTGTCCGTGTCGCGCTGGCCGCCATTACCGTCGGCTTGATTGCCTGGGGTTTTTTCAGCGGCCAGTTGGTGTCACATGCGCCGTGGTAGCACTCAGAGTACGTAGACGAAAACGAACAGCCCGATCCACACCACGTCCACGAAGTGCCAGTACCAGCTCGCGGCCTCGAAACCGAATTGGTGCTCGTTGTCGAAGTGCCCGCGCATGACCCGCATCAGCATCACGAACAGGATGATGGTGCCGATGGTCACGTGGGCGCCGTGGAACCCGGTGAGCATGAAGAACGTGGCGCCGTAGATGCCCGAACCCAGGGTCAGGCCCAGTTCGTGGTAGGCGTGGATGTATTCTTCGGCCTGAAAGCCGAGGAACGCGCAGCCCAGCAACACGGTGATCGCCAGCCAGAGTTTCAGCGCGCCGCGATGGCCTTTTTTCAGCGCGTGGTGGGCGATGGTCACGGTGACGCTGGAACTCACGAGCAGTACGGTGTTGAGCAGCGGCAAGCCCCAAGGGCTGATGACGTCTTTGGGTGGCGGAAACAGTTTGGAATCCGGGTTGTTCAGCAGTGGCCAGACAAACTCGAAGTTCGGCCATAGCATGTGCGCAATGCCTTTGGCGCCTTCACCGCCGAGGGCCGGCCCGGAGACGTGGCGCACATAAAACAGCGCGCCGAAGAAGGCGATGAAGAACATCACCTCCGAGAAAATGAACCAGCTCATGCCCCAGCGGAACGAGCGATCCATCTGGGCGCTGTACAAGCCGCCGCGACTTTCCTTGATCACCGTGCCGAACCAGCCGAACAGCATGTAAGCCAGCAGCAGGCCACCGACGAAAAAGATCAGCGGGCCATGGGATTCCGGCCGCGCTGCTTTCAGATCGTTGAACCAGGTGGCCAGGCCGAGCACCGTGACGAACATCCCGACTGTGGCGATGATCGGCCATTTGCTCTGGGCCGGAACGTAATAATGCTCATGAGTTGCCATTTATTGTTCTCCTTATCGGGCACGCTCAACCGCCAGTGTTTACTGCGACCGGTGGATGTCGGGCGGTGATATCGAACAGCGTGTAGGACAGCGTCAGGTGCTTCACATCCTTGGGCATGTCGCGGTCAACGATGAAACGTACCGGCATCTCGATCCGCTGCCCGGGTTGCAGCACTTGCTGGGTAAAGCAGAAACATTCGGTCTTGTGGAAGTACGCCGCCGCTGCGCTGGGCGCGATGCTTGGAACGGCCTGGGCGCTCATCGGCTTGTCGGTGGGGTTGTGTGCAATGAAGATCATCTCGTTCACCGCCCCGGGGTTGGCCGTCAGTTCATCGTGCTTGGGATAAAAATCCCAGGACATGTCGGCGGAATTGGTCGACAGAAACTGCACGCGAACCTGCCGCGAGGTATCGACCGTTTGCTCGCCTTCGTACTGCCCGGCAGTCTTGCCATTGATGCCGAACGCCTTGCACATCACGTCGTAGATCGGCACCAGGGCAAAGCCGAAGACAAACATCGCGACCACCACCAGCAATAGCCGAGTGACCAGCTTCTTCATCGAAATCGAATCAGCCATGATTCACGCCCTCCACACAAAACCCTGTGGGAACGCGAAACTGTGGCGAGGGAGCTTGCTCCCGCTGGGTCGCGGAGCGGCCCCAAAAGCTTTTCGTCTGCTTCGCAGCCGAGCGGGAGCAAGCTCCCTCGCCACAAGAGCCCGCGCCCATAAGGCTTGCAGTGTTCATTTCACTTCCGGCGGCGTGGTGAAGGTGTGATACGGCGCGGGTGACGGAATGCTCCACTCCAGCCCTTCCGCCCCATCCCATGGTTTGGCCGGTGCCGGCGGGCCGCCGCGAATGGTCTTGATCACGATGAACAGGAAGAACAGCTGCGTGGTGCCGAACATGAACGCGCCAATCGACGACACCATGTTGAAGTCGGCGAATTGCAGGTTGTAGTCCGGAATCCGCCGTGGCATCCCCGCCAGGCCCACGAAGTGCATCGGGAAGAACGCCATGTTCATGCCGATGAACGACAGCCAGAAGTGCAGCTTGCCGAGGGTTTCGTCGTACATGTGGCCGGTCCATTTCGGCAGCCAGTAGTAGGCCGAGGCGAAGATCCCGAAGATCGCCCCCGGCACCAGTACATAGTGGAAGTGCGCAACCACGAAGTAAGTGTCCTGGTACTGGAAGTCCGCCGGGGCGATGGCCAGCATCAACCCGGAGAAACCGCCGATGGAGAACAGGATCACGAACGCCACGGCAAACAGCATCGGTGTCTCGAAGGTCAGCGAGCCTTGCCACATGGTGCTGGCCCAGTTGAACACCTTCACGCCCGTCGGCACCGCAATCAGCAGCGTGGCGTACATGAAAAACAGCTCGCCCACCAGCGGAATGCCGACCACGAACATATGGTGCGCCCAGACGATGAACGACAGGAACGCAATACTCGCCGTGGCGTAGACCATCGAGGTGTAGCCGAACAGCGGCTTGCGCGAGAAGGTCGGGATGATCGAGCTGACGGCACCGAAGGCCGGCAGGATCATGATGTACACCTCGGGGTGACCGAAGAACCAGAACACATGCTGGAACAGCACCGGGTCACCGCCGCCGGCAGCACTGAAGAAGCTGGTGCCGAAGTGGATGTCCATCAGCATCATCGTCACGCACCCGGCCAGCACCGGCATCACCGCGATCAGCAGGAATGCGGTAATCAGCCAGGTCCAGACGAACAGCGGCATCTTCATCAGCGTCATGCCGGGGGCGCGCAGGTTGAGGATGGTGGCGATCACGTTGATCGCGCCCATGATCGAACTGATCCCCATGAGGTGGATGGCGAAGATGAAGAACGTCACGCTTTCCGGTGCGTAGGTCGTCGACAGCGGGGCGTAGAACGTCCAGCCGAAGTTAGGTCCGCCGCCGGGAGTGAACAGGGTCGACACCAACAGGATGAACGCCGCCGGCAACAACCAGAAGCTGAAGTTGTTCATCCGTGGCAGGGCCATGTCCGGCGCGCCGATCATCAGCGGGATCATCCAGTTGGCGAGGCCGACGAAGGCCGGCATCACCGCACCGAACACCATCACCAGACCGTGCATGGTGGTCATCTGGTTGAAGAATTCCGGCTGGACGATTTGCAGCCCGGGCTGGAACAGCTCGGCACGAATCACCATCGCGAACGAGCCGCCGAGCAGGAACATGGAAAACGCAAACCACAGGTACAGCGTGCCGATGTCCTTGTGGTTGGTGGTCAGCACCCAGCGCATCAGGCCTTTGGCGGGGCCGTGGGCGTGGTCGGCATGACCATGGTCATCGATGACGGCGCTCATGGCCTTTCTCCTGTCAACGAATGGGCTGGGCGGGCCGGGGCGCGCTGCCCCGACCGGTTGCTTACGTGCGCAATGGACCGGGTCATTTGCTTTCCGCCTGTTTCAGCTCCAGCACTTCTTTCGGAGTGACCATGTCGCCCTTGTTGTTGCCCCAGGCGTTACGTTCGTAGGTCACGACCGCCGCAATATCGACTTCCGAGAGCTGCTTGCCGAACGCCGCCATCGCGGTGCCAGGCTTGCCGTGGAAGACGATGCTCAGGTGATCCTTGATCGGTCCGGTGGCGATTTTCGAGCCCTTGAGCGCCGGGAACATCGGCGGCAAGCCCTGACCTTCGGCCTGGTGACAGGCTACGCACGTGGTGTGATAAACCTTGTCGCCGCGCTCCTTGAGCTCGTCGAGGGTCCATTCCTTGCTGGTCAGCTCCTTGAGTTGCGCGGCTTCGGCCTTGCGCTCGCCCAGCCATTTTTCGTAATCGGCCTTCTCCTTGACCTCGACCACGATCGGCATGAAGCCGTGATCCTTGCCGCACAGCTCGGCGCACTGGCCGCGGAAGATGCCGGGCTTTTCGATGCGCGTCCAGGCTTCGTTGACGAACCCCGGGATCGCATCGCGCTTGACCGCGAAGGCCGGTACCCACCAGGAGTGGATCACATCGGCGGATGTCACCAGGAAGCGCACCTTGGCGCCGATCGGCAGCACCAAAGGCTTGTCGACCTCGAGCAAGTAGTGCTCGCTCTTGGCTTCTTTGTTGTGGATCTGATCGGCGGGCGTGGCCAGGTTGCTGAAGAACTCGACGTCCTGGCCCAGGTATTTGTAGTGCCATTTCCACTGATAGCCGGTGACCTGGATATCGATATCCGGCTCACTGGCGTCGTACATCTTGATCAGGGTCGCCGTCGCGGGAACCGCCATGGCCACCAGGATGATGAAGGGCACGATGGTCCAGAGGATTTCGACGGTGGTGCTTTCATGAAATTTTGCCGCCACCTGCCCGGTCGAGCGGCGGTGCAGAATCATCGACCAGAACATGGCGCCGAAGACGATGATGCCGATCACTACACAGATCCAGAAAATGGTCATGTGCAGGTCAAAAACAGCGTGACTGATTTCAGTCGCTCCAGGCGCCATATTCACAGTCCAGGCCGCTTGCGCCTGACTGAAAATCGACCACAACAGGAGGCCCATCCAGACATGTGGATGTCGCATCATTGCGGGTTCCCCTTATCGTTCTTGTTATCCCGCCGGCTTTCACCTGCGGCAAGGGAGCGGCTGTTTCAGACTACGAACTTGAATCGCCGGGCCTTGCTGCATATGCAGTCGGGCGTCATCAGCTAACTCCATTCCAACCCGAGTATAGACAGCGACTCCCACCTCGCAATGTGAAGGCGTAAATCTACTGAAACAGCATTAACTTGCATTGCAGGTCACGAATGGAGAAGGATGCAGACGAGTGGTGGCGAATCGATATAACGTCGATGTCTCAAGGATGAAATAATTATGACAAATGCGTCTTAGCGTTTTTCGTAAGCCAGCTAAGTTATGTCTTTCCTATTTCATTGCCTTGTTTCCTGGAGTTTTCATGAACACCGCCGCATTGCGCGAGCAGATCCAAAAAGCCCAACAACACGAAGCCGAGACCGGCCTGCTGACGCGTCAGCTGGAAACCAAACTGCCTAATTTACACCCGGCGATCCAACTGCCGGAAGCGGATGCCAACGGCGTATTGACGCGTTTTGTCGCCGCCTACATCGACGAAGTTCCTGATCTGCTGGATGCAGCCAATGAAGTCGCCAGGGAAGCGGGCATTGAGTCACAGATCAAACCGGTACTGAAAATCGCCGAGCAATACTTCCTCCAGCCGCCTGCCATCATGGCCGGCCACGTCGGGCTCGACAGCCTGCTGGACGAGGCCTATCTGGCGCACCGGTTTGTCGAAGAGGTCAACGACCTGTACATCAAGCATTTCGGCCAGCCACTGATCCCCTTGGACATGACTGTCGCCAACCTGATCGCTCACCAATTGATCGGTGAGGAATTTGCCAACCAACTGGACGAGGCGGTGCATCACGCCATCGACGAGATGCTCAACGAAGAAAGCTTTGCGCTGGAGTCGGTCGAAGCCTACCGCGAGAAGCTGAGCAGCCCGGACACCGGCGCCGCGTGGAAACGCTGGCCGTGCATGTCCCGCCGCCTGGGCGTAGGCCTGGAGCTGGATCAGCCGGTGGCATAAGTCCAGATTTCTGTAGGAGCTGGCTTGCCGGCGATGAACGATGACGCGGTCTGTCAGATCAACCGCGTTATCGTTCATCGCCGGCAAGCCAGGCTCCTACAAGGCTTATCCTGTGGAACCTACTCCGGCGGTGGTCCTCACCCGCCCTTCAAGCCGACGCTTCAACCCCCGCGCTTCAATCAACAGCTTCGAACCCTTCGCTGCATTGGCCCGACCCCATTCCTCCAGCAATTCGAGACACGCGTGATCGATGTAGCTCAGATTATTGAGCGGCACATGCACCGTCGCGCCGGCAGGAATGCTGCCCAGTACCTGCGTCAACGCCGGCACTTTAAGGAACGTCGCTGCACCTACCAGACGCAACTCCATTTCGCCGTCCTGCGGCAGATCGATCAGGCTGATCTTCAAGCGCGAAGCTTTCCACGCCAGTTTGGCCAGGGTCAGGCCGAAGCCGATCAGCACACCGGTCAGCAAGTCAGTGAATATGATTGCCAGCGCCGTCGCGGCGTAGGTGAACATTGGCATCCGGCCGTAACGACCCAAACCGCGAAAGACCTTGAGGTCGACCAGTTTGAATCCCGTGTACACCAACACGCCGGCCAGGCTCGCCACCGGAATGCTTTGCAGCACGCTCGACAGCAACAACACGAACGCGAGCAGCCACAATCCGTGGAAAATCGTCGAGTACCGGGTGGTAGCACCGGCCTGCACGTTGGCCGAACTGCGCACGATTACGCCGGTCATTGGCAACGCGCCGAGCAGTCCGCAGAGCATATTGCCGACACCTTGGGCAGACAGTTCGCGATCGAAGTCCGAACGCTGGCCACTGTGCATGCGGTCTACTGCGGCGGCGGATAGCAGGGTTTCTGCACTGGCAATAAACGCCACTGCGAACGCTGCAATCAACAACGTGGGATCAGCCAGGTTCAGCAAATCCGCCGGTTTCAGCCAGTCGATGGCTTCAGCCAGGTTAGCCGGGACTTCCACCCGTTTAACTTGCAACGCCAAGGCCAGGCTGGCAACAGTGGCGAGGCCGACGCCAAGCAGTGCGCCGGGAACGAAACGCAGGGCATGGGGGCGGAATTTTTCCCACAGCCACATCACGGCGATCGTCCCCAGCCCAAGCAAACCGGCCTGCCAGCCTAAAGAAGGCAAGGCTTGAGCCACGGCGCTTGGGAACGCTGCGAGGTTATCCAGCCCTGAGGGTTTCGGCGCGGCGTCGAGCATCACGTGCACCTGGGACAGGATGATCAGCACGCCAATGCCGGCGAGCATGCCGTAAACGACGGCTGGCGCCGTCACCCGAAACCAGCAGCCCAGTTTCAACCGGCCGGCCACCAGTTGCAGAAACCCCGCCAGCAGCAGGATCGGCCCGAGCATGGCCACACCATGTACGCGCACCAGTTCGAACACCAGCACAGCCAGTCCCGCTGCGGGGCCGCTGACCTGCAGCGGCGAACCCGCCAACCAGCCCACTACCAAACCACCGATGATCCCGGTGATCAGGCCTTTTGCCGGGGGAAGCCCTGAAGCGATCGCGATGCCCATGCACAAGGGCAGGGCGACCAGAAACACAACCACGGAAGCCAATAACTCCCGTGGCAGAACAGCTTTGAGTTGCGCAGCACGCATAATGATTCTCCCGAAGTTTTCTTCAGGCATGGCAAAGCCAGGCTGCCTGATCGGCAGCCACGGCTAAACCACACGGGGATTTTTAGGAGTATTTAGAAGCGCGCTTTGGGCGTCGCCACCGGCATCGGCAGGCTGCCATTGAGCGGCAGGAAACAACCTTGGTCAGCGTCGTAGGCTTTGATTTCGCTGGTTTCGATGTTGTAGACCCAACCGTGGATAAACAACTGACCATTGGCCATGCGCGAGGCCACCGACGGGTGCGTGCGCAAATGCTGCAATTGGGCGATCACATTCTCTTCGGTGAGGATGTGCATGCTTTCGCTTTCGTTCGCGCAGTTGCAGTTGTCCTGAACCATGGTTTTCGCCACTTCGGCATGCCGAAGCCAGGCTTTGACCGTGGGCATTTTTTCCAGGCTTTGCGGGTTGAGCACTGCGCGCATCGCGCCACAGTCGGAATGCCCGCAAATGATGATGTGATGCACACCGAGAGCCAGCACGGCGTACTCGATGGCGGTGGACACACCACCGTTCATTTGCCCGTACGGCGGCACGACGTTGCCGACGTTGCGGGTGACGAACAAGTCGCCGGGGGCGCTTTGGGTGATTAACTCAGGAACGATGCGCGAATCGGCGCAGGCGATGAACATGGCTCGCGGCCGCTGGGCGGTGGCGAGTTTTTTGAAGAGTTCTTCCTGTTGCGGAAAGATCTCGTGATGAAAATGCAAAAAGCCGTCAACGATATGCTGCAGCGCTGCATCGGCGGTTTCCGCCTCGGGTTGGGCTGAAGCCGACGCAGCCAACGGCTGTTTATCCTTGTCACTCATGATTCATCCTCTTTGGCGGATTCAGGGAAGCTTTCCCGTTTGTCCGGTGTGAAGCCAGTGGCTGGTTAAAAAACATCCAGGTCAACGATCCCGACCCATCAGTCACTCGATGAACAAGGTAGCGGCCGAATCTTAACTCAAACTGAATCAATGCTCTAAAACGTGTGTTCCAGGTCACAAAAAAAGTGACCAGCCTAAATCCTGGGCGCGTTGCCCAATACTAAACCATAGGCCAATTGTCCTTAAATCAACGACATTTGGCGACCCGGCGGACAGAAGGCTTCGCAGTCCAGGTTGAAACTTTCCCGATGATTGAGCCCCAGACGCTTGATGGTTTTGGCAAAGCGCTGCGCCAACAGGTCTGCAAAAGGGCCTTCGCCGCGCATCCGTGCGCCAAATCGACTGTCGTAGAGCTCACCACCACGGCTCTGGCGAATCAGGCTCAGGACATGAGCAGCACGTTGCGGATAGTGAGCGGCCAGCCATTCCTCGAACAGCGGCGCCACTTCCAGCGGCAAGCGCAGCATCATATAAGCAGCGCTCTGCGCCCCGGCCGCCTGGGCCTCGGTGAGAAGGTTTTCGAGTTCGCTGTCGTTGATCATCGGAATCATCGGTGAACACAGTACCCCCACCGGAATCCCTGCCTCACGCATGACCCTGATCGCCCGCAGCCGAGCCTTCGGTGCTGCGGCGCGAGGTTCGAGGATGCGTTTGAGTTCGTCGTCAAGGGTGGTCAGGCTGATCATCACCGCCACCAGTCTTTGGCTGGCAAGCTCGGTCAACAGATCCAGGTCTCGAAGTATCAGCGAGCCCTTGGTGACGATGGTCACCGGATGACGGTAGCGCAGCAGCACTTCAAGGGTTTGGCGGGTGATCTTGTACTCGCGTTCGATCGGCTGATAAGGATCGGTGTTGGAACCGAGATTGATCGGCGCGCATTGATAGCCGCGTTTGGAAAGCTGTTGCTCCAGCACATCCGTGGCGTTGGTCTTGGCGATCAATCGGGTTTCGAAATCCAGCCCCGGTGACATGTCCCAATAGGCGTGGCTGGGTCGCGCGTAGCAGTAGATGCAACCGTGCTCGCAACCTCGATAGGGATTGATCGAGCGATCAAAGGGCAGGTCCGGCGAGGTGTTGCGGGTAATGATGGTTTTCGCCGTCTCGATGCGCACCTCGGTGCCTTGAGTCATCGGCACTTCCTGATACCAGCCGTCATCCTCGGTCACCGAGCGATTGGGGGCGAAGCGGTTGTGCGGGTTGGTCGCGGTGCCGCGACCACGAGGGGGTAAGGGCGTTTGCATGGAAGAGTCCTTATGCTGTATGTGCATACAGTATCGCGGGATCTGTCGGCATGCCACTGCCGTTCGGCACCTTTTTACTTTTATATGTTCAACAGGCAATTAACAGAAACATATAAGGGCTGGTTTACATGTTAGGAATATAGGTATTGTTTTCTCGTAGTTAACATAATCGCGAATATCAATGAAAAGGATTTTACAATGTCGTATTTTAATCGTCGTGGCATCTTTCTTCAAAAGCTTGGCCCTACCGTCGTTGATCCCAATGAAGTATTGGTTTCGATGCAATTCGCTCTGAAAGAGTCAGGTCAGGATGAAGGTGACAAGTTGTTGGACTCCAGTATCTACATTGCGTCGTCTTACGATGGTGGAAAAACTTTCAGTATTAGCAAGGCGAAAGATGTAGATGGTGATGGCGACATCGATAATGAAGACAAGGCCAGAATGCTGGCGCTGGCCAAGGCCTATGCGAGTATCGTCAATCCATAACGGATTTTCCGGTTAAACGCAGCAGGGATGGTAGCCAGGGATAATTATCATGTGGGAGCCCCGTAGAAAAGGCGTTTATCTTCAGCGAGTAGAAACCAATGAAAGTAATAAAATAATTATTAAATTGGTAAGAGCACAAACTGAAGATGCGGATGATCTGAAATGGTCTGATCGCTTTGACAAAGTTACAGTCATGGTCTTGCGCATAAACACCGGTGGTGCCGAAGAGTACAGGCTCGATTTCGACCCGTGGTCGAACATAAATGTCATTCCGGACGGAAGCATTGATGAAAAAGATATCAGTGCAATCACTGAGCTGGGCTTTGCATTTTACCGTCAGTCAGTCATAAACCCGGAGTATGGAGTTTTTCTTTCTCGAAATTACCTCGATCTTGTAGAGGTATTTGATCCTGCAAAACCTGTTCAACCTGTCGGGCCTTTGAGACACGTGGTTCGAATTGAAGTGCTTGATCTGGCGGATAGTGAGAAGCCAGAACTTGACTCTTCCTTTAACGCTGAATCTTTTGATGAAGGGGCGAGTTTTTCAGTCAGTAAAAATTATTCTTATACCTACAATTTCGAAGAAACGCCCGGTCTGGTAGACCTGGTCAAAGCCTTCTTCAAGCTGAAATTGTAAGCCCGCGTCGCCTGAAGTCTGCCGGGTTCCCTGACGATTCTGTCCCGTGAGCCCGGCAGCGTTTCACATTTCATTCACGCCTGCCTGACAGGCCTTTGACCGTTCAGGGCTGAAGCTGGCGCCAACATCCAGCTCCTTCCCCAATGGTCAACCGAGCATGTCCCTACCGCGCTTTATCACTACGATGTGCCTGTCGCTGGTCGCATTGATCACCCTGACACCTGCCTTTGCCGACGACACTGCGCCGTCCCGTCCGGCAGAGTGGGCGCAACCGGTCGAGGTGCAATACAACCTGTTTCAAATGACGCCGACGCTATATCGCAGTGCACTGCCTGACAGTGGAGCAGTATCGCTACTGGAAAAACTCAAGGTCGGCACCGTGATCAGCTTTCTGCCGGAATCAGACTCAAGCTGGCTGTCGATACCCGGAATCGCTCTGGTGCAACTGCCCTATCGCACCAACCATGTGGATGACGCCGACATACTCAAAGCCCTGCGTGCCATTCAATCCGCCGAAGCCAACGGCCCGGTGCTGATGCATTGCAAACACGGGTCCGACCGAACCGGTCTGATCGCGGCGATGTACCGGGTGATTGTGCAGGGTTGGAGCAAGGAAGATGCGCTGAGTGAAATGACTGAGGGTGGCTTTGGTGACAGCACGCATTTCCGGGACGGTGTCCGTTACATGATGCAGGCTGACATCGACAAGCTGCGTACTGCATTGGCTAACGGCGATTGCAGCACGAGCCCGTTCGCGGCGTGTTCAATGAAGAATTGGTTCAAATCGGCGCATGTGGATTAGCAAAGCCTCCCACCGCATTGCGCGGTGGGAGGCAATTTTCGCTACTCAGTGCTGCTCGTCAGGCTTTTTCTTCAGCTTCGGGTTGGGGAAAAACTGCACGGCCTGAACCTTGGCGTCTGGCACCTTCAGTGCGGCAGTGTTGACCCGGGTGCCCAATTCCTTAGGCACTGACAGACCTTGTTCATTCAATGTGTCGGAATAACCGCAGGCCACACACTCGCGGTGCGGCACGTCGTCTTCGCTCCACATCATCAACTTGTCCGGCTCGCTGCATGCCGGGCAAACCGCGCCGGCAATAAAGCGTCGTTTGGTAATCACGGGACCCTCACTCATGCTGCTGCGTCCTCACTCAGGCCGCTGTGGCGCAAGAGTGCGTCAATCGACGGCTCACGGCCACGGAAGTCGACGAACAGCACCATTGGCTCCTGGGAACCGCCGCGTGCCAGGATCGCTTCGCGGAACGCGCGACCGGTGTCGGCATTGAGCACGCCTTCTTCTTCGAATTTCGAGAAGGCGTCCGCCGACAATACTTCTGCCCACTTGTAGCTGTAGTAACCAGCCGCGTAACCGCCGGCGAAGATGTGGGCGAAGCTGTTAGGGAAACGGTTGTAGGCCGGTGGACGCATGACCGAAACCTCGTCACGCACACCTTCAAGCACCTGCAGCACACTGCGACCGTCGCCGTGGGTGGCGTGCAGTTCGAAGTCGAACAGCGAGAACTCCAGTTGGCGGACCATCATCAGGCCGGACTGGAAGTTTTTCGCCGCGAGCATTTTGCCCAGCAGGTCCTGAGGCAGAGGCTCGCCGGTTTCATAGTGACCGGAAATCAGCGCCAGGCCTTCCGGCTCCCAGCACCAGTTTTCCATGAACTGACTCGGCAGCTCGACCGCATCCCAGGCCACGCCGTTGATACCGGATACGCCAGCATGTTCGACGCGGGTCAGCAGGTGATGCAGGCCATGACCGAACTCGTGGAACAACGTGGTGACTTCATCGTGGGTCAGCAGCGCAGGCTTGCCGCTGTCGGCCGGGGTGAAGTTGCAGACCAGGTTGGCCA
The DNA here is from genome assembly GCF_019947275.1 of Pseudomonas sp. GL-RE-29. Taxonomy (NCBI): domain Bacteria; kingdom Pseudomonadati; phylum Pseudomonadota; class Gammaproteobacteria; order Pseudomonadales; family Pseudomonadaceae; genus Pseudomonas; species Pseudomonas sp. GL-RE-29. Next base: position 24,254 of record NZ_JAGYGD010000026.1, on the reverse strand, counting down.
CCGGGCTTTGCAGCACGCCATCGGCGGTGCGGCGACGGTCGCGAGCGCCGTCCATCCAGGCACCGCCACGCTTGTTGGCGCGGGCATAAAGGTCGAAGAAGAAGCGTCCGACGTGCTGGCCGTTTTCCTTGATCTCGAACAGGCGGACATCCGGGTGCCAGGTGTCGAAACCTTTCTGCTCGGTGATCTCGATGCCGTACAGGCGTTGCACGATGGCAAACAGGCCGCTCAGCACTTTATCGATAGGGAAGTAGGCGCGAAGGGCTTCTTGGGCAACGCTGTAACGCTGCTCGCGAAGTTTCTCGCCATAGAAACCGCTGTCCCAGCTTTGCAGGTCCGGGCAGCCTTGTTCGGCGGCGTAAGCCTTGAGCTGTTGCAGATCCTGGGCTGCGAACGGCTTGCTGCGCTTGGCCAGATCGCGCAGGAAACTCAGCACCTGATCACTGGATTCGGCCATTTTTGTGGCCAGGCTCAGCTCCGAGAAACTGGCGAAGCCCAGCAGTTTTGCCAGCTCCTGACGCAGGTCGAGGATTTCTTCCATGACCGGGCCGTTATCGTTCTGACCGGCATTCGGGCCTTGGTCCGACGCACGGGTGCAGTAGGCGGCGTAGACTTCTTCGCGCAGGGCGCGGTCGTGGGCGTAGGTCATCACCGCGTAGTAGCTCGGGAATTCCAGAGTGATCAACCAGCCTTCGAGGTCTTTTGCCTGCGCAGCGGCGGCCATTTGCGCCTTGGCCGAATCGGTCAGGCCGGCGAGGGCTGCTTCATCGGTAATGTGCTTGGTCCAGGCTTGAGTGGCGTCGAGCAATTGATTGGAGAAGCGGCTGCCGAGCTCGGACAGTTTGCTCTGCACTTCGGCGTAGCGCTTTTGCTCGGCTTCCGGCAGGTCGATACCCGACAGACGGAAGTCACGCAGGGAGTGTTCCAGGATAGTTTTTTGCGCCACGTCGAAACCGGCGGCTTCCGGGCTGTTGGCCAGCGCTTCGAAGGCCTGGAACAGTTCGCGGTTCTGGCCCATTTCGGTGGAATAGGCGCTCAAGGCTGGCAGGCACGACTCGTAGGCTTCACGCAGTTGAGCGCTGTTGCATACGGCGTTCAAATGGCTGACCGGACTCCAGGCAGCGCCGAGGCGGTCGTTGAGTTCGTCCATCGCCAACACCAGACCGGCCCACGTCGGCTGTTTGCCCTGGGTCTTGAGGATCTCGATAATGGCGGCGCGGTTGTCAGTCAGGATCTGTTCAATGGCCGGTTGCACATGCTCGGCACGGATCGCGGAGAACGGCGGCAGGTCGTAGGACTGCAAAAGAGGGTTGTTCACGCTCACGGTTGGCACCTTGGCTGGAAGAAACATGCGGCCATCTTAATTACAATCGACGTTCACCGCAGCTATCAGCAACAGAGAGAAACCCTATCGTGAACCTTCGCAAGTATCAGAACCACACGCCGCTGCTCGGCAAAGGCGCTTTTGTCGACCGTTCGGCGGTGGTGATCGGTGACGTCGAGATCGGCGAGGACAGCTCAGTGTGGCCGCTGACGGTGATCCGCGGCGACATGCACCGTATCCGCATTGGTGCGCGCACCAGCGTGCAGGATGGCTGTGTTTTGCACATCACCCATGCCGGGCCGTTCAACCCCGAGGGTTTCCCGTTGCTGATCGGCGATGACGTAACCATCGCTCACAAAGTCATGCTGCACGGCTGTTCCGTGGGTAGCCGGGTGCTGATCGGCATGGGCAGTATCGTCATGGACGGCGCCGTGGTTGCGGATGATGTGATTATCGGTGCCGGTAGTCTGGTGCCTCCCGGTAAACGCCTGGAAAGCGGCTTTCTTTATGTGGGCAGCCCGGTGAAACAGATTCGGCCGCTGACGGACAAGGAACAAGCCTTCTACACCTACAGCGCGGCGAACTACGTGAAGCTCAAGGATCTGCATTTGGCCGAAGGCTACGACCAGATCTGAAGCGTCCCACTATTGCCCAGGATTTTTCATGCATTACCAAACCGTTTTGTTCGACCTTGATGGCACCCTGACCGACCCGCGCGAAGGCATTACGCGTTCGATTCAGTTTGCCTTGAGCAAACTGGGCATCGATGAGCCCGACCTGACCAAACTCGAGCATTTCATCGGTCCACCGTTGTTGCAGGCATTCATGCAGTTCTACGACTTTGACGAGCCGAAGGCCTGGGAGGCGGTGAATTTCTATCGCGAACGCTTCAAAGTCACCGGGTTGTACGAAAACCGCGTATTCGACGGCGTTACACCGCTATTGGAAACACTTGGCGGACAAGGACGACAGCTGTACATCGCGACTTCCAAGCCCTGGGTCTTCGCTCGGGAGATCGCCCGTCATTTCGACTTTGCCAAGCACTTCAAAGTGATTTACGGCAGCGAACTCGACGGCACACGGACCAATAAAGTCGAACTGATCGCTCATTTGATCGCCGAGGAAGGACTGGATCCGACCAACACCCTGATGATCGGCGACCGCAAGCACGACCTGATCGGTGCGCGCAGCAATGGGCTGGATGCGGCGGCAGTCGGCTACGGTTTTGGCAGCCGGGAAGAGTTGAGCGCTGAAGCGCCGGCGTATCACTTTGAAACGCTGGATGAGATGCATCAGGCGTTTTTGCAGGGCTGATCAGTACGCCATCGCGGGCAAGCCCGCTCCCACAGAGTCCGTGTCAGCCAGACCTTTTTGGATAAATACCCAACTCCTGTGGGAGCGGGCTTGCCCGCGATGAGGACCTATCAGCCACTGATGTTCTTTGATTCTGACAACACTTTTAGCGCCACCTTGCGCTCATCTACGGGCAATACCCCCAGCTTCTGCGCAGCCGCATAAAACTTCACCCAATCGCGACCCTCCTTCTGGAACAGCGCCGCAAACGCCGGCACCCACTGGTCGTACAGCCCAAACGGCAGCAACCGCGCATTGTTCATCGGCGCATTGATCCAAGCGTCATAACGTTTGTCCCCCGCCCATTGGCTGTCGCGCAACAGTCGGTATTCACCGCGCAATCGCTCGAACTCAGCAGCTTTGCGTTGACGCATTTGCTCAGCCGGCAATGGCTGGGCGTAGAGTTTTTCAAGGCGGGTTCGGCTGTCGAGAACCAGCTGAATGAACTGATCCCGTCGTTGCGCTTCGGCACCGTTGTCCGGAGGCAAGCTGCGGAACGCACGCCACTGACGGGTGCCTTCCTGCTCAACGAAGGTGGCGAATGACTCGTTGAACTCGGTGTCGTCCTTCACATACACACGCTGATGCGCCAGTTCGTGAAAGATCAGCGTGGCCAGCCGCTCATCGCCCCAACCCATCATCGAATTCATGATCGGGTCATTGAACCAGCCCAGCGTTGAATACGCCTCGACACCGCCGATCGACACGTCCATGCCTTGCAGACGTTGCAGCGCCGCCTCACCGCGGGCCGCGCTCTGGCTGTAATAACCGCGATAGGCCACGCAACCGGCGATGGGGAAGCAATGGTTCTGTGGCTTCAGGGAAAATTCCGGCGTGACGAACACGTTCCAGACGACGAAAGGCCGGCCGATGTCGGCGTACAAGCGGTAGCTTTGATTGTCCGGCAGGTGCAGTTGTTGGCTGGCGAATGTCCGGGCTTTTTGCGATTGGGCCAGGTGCGCTCGCAGCTTTTGATCGCGTTGAGGGTCGGCGATAACGCTGGATACCGGCTCCCGAGCCCGCAGCAATTGCAGCTGACCACTGGCCAGCTGACTGTAATAGCTGACGCTGGAACAACCGTTGAGCAACAAAAACAACACACCCGGAAACAAAACGCGCAAAACGCGATCAAGTAACCCAAGGCTTGGACGCGGCCTGATCAAAATAAAAAATTCCTGGGGAGTCTGCTCGCAAGACTATCCCGCTTGACTGGAGCTCCGCTATGCGCAAGTTGATGCTGACGGGAGGCCTGCTGATGCTGGCCGGTTGTGCTGGATTCGGAATCCCCCACCATGATCCGTCGCAAGCCTGGATCGATCTGGATTCGAAGCAGGAAGACTCGGCCCTGCAAGCCTTGGAGGTGGATAATAAGGCTGCCACCGATAAGCGCTATTTCGAGGTTCAGCCGGGCAGTCATGAACTGACGGTTCGCTACCAATTCCCGGTCCAGCCCACCAACATTGGCCCTGATGCCGAACCGCTATGGCGTGATTGCCAGATGAATGTGAAATTCAGTGACTTCAACGCCGGTGAGCGCTATCAACTTCAAGCAGGCAATATCGGCTTTCGCCCGTGGGCCAAGCTTTACAACCAGCAGCGAAAAGTAATTGGCCAAGGAACCCCGGCGGGCTGTCAACGCACCTGATTGGCGCTATCCTGAATGTTCAATAGTCAGGACATTCATCATGCGCAAGTTGATGCTGTTGCTCGCTGCAAGCGTGGTGACTGGCTGTGCGAGTCCATTGCCGGCGGTCAATCCGCAGATGGCCTGGGTAGACTTTTCGACACCCTTCCCCAATGACAAAATGTTGATGGCCGAGAGGCTGGACAACCAGCGATTGCGCGACGGGCGTTATTTCCAGGTGACTCCGGGTAGACACGAACTGACCGTGCGCTTCGATTTTGAAGTGCCGGGCGGGGGCTCGGACTTGTTCGGCGGGACTACTGAACGGCTGTGCTACATGATCATCAAGTACGATCATTTCGAAGCCGGTCAGCGTTATCTGCTGCAAGCCCGTTCCATGGCGTTCACCCCCGAAGCGCGCCTTTACAACGCCAAACGTCAAATCGTTGCCGAAGAAAGCCAGATCAACTGTGTGCCGTAAGGCCCATCAGCGGTCGTTCTTCTGGTAAATGATTTTCTTGGTGCCGTTTTCGCAAGAGCCCACGACCATATTCTGATCGTGCACTTCGTCATTAGTGACGATTTCCAGGGTGTAGGACGTAACCCCGCGCGCCTGGATCTTCGCTTCGATTTCGGCCTTGAGTTCTTCACAGGGTTTCGGTGCCGCCAGGGCCGAAGTGGCCAGTGCGCAACAGATAACCGCCAAGGCAAAACGTTTCATGGTTGAAGCTCCCTTGAGGCAGCGTGCAGGATTCTGCATTTCGGCTGCTGTCATTTATTCGACCACAAATTGATTGGGCAAATCTGTCGTATATCAAAAAAGATCGCAGCCTTCTTTGGCCTTGTTGCTCAGCTCCTCGAATTGCGCCTGGCTGGCGCCGGGAATTTTCGCCTTGAGAATCAATTTCACCGCCGTGATCGCAAAACCCCCTTCGACCTGGTCGAGGGTCACTTCGGCATTGGTATCGATGCTGTCAGCTTTAAGGCCGGCATCGCCGAGAATCATGGAAAACGCCATGGAAAAACAACCGGCATGGGCCGCGCCGATCAGCTCTTCCGGATTGGTGCCTTTGCCGCCTTCGAAACGCGCCTTGAAGCCGTAGGGTGCTTCTCTGAGTACGCCGGTTTCCGTGGAAATCGAGCCGATGCCGGTTTTCAGGTCACCTTCCCAATGAGCCGATGCTTTCTTGATGATAGCCATGCCTGTCTCCTCAAAATCCGGCGCGAGCGTCGCGCCTGTGTGGTTTTCGCTTGCTAGGGTTCTGAGGATAGACGGTGGCGCAAAGTTCACCTGATCTGATCGGTCCGGTAATTTCGTAGGAATTTTCCCTGTGCTATTGAAACTCGGGTATATGCCCTCATTGCATGAAACACGCTTTTAGATTCGGCAGGTTTTCGTTCGCGAGAAAAACCTGCGCCCTCAATTGGAGAAGCAGGTTTATGAAACGACTGTCCGATATCAAGTTTTCGACCCTCGATCTTGTCCCTGTGCGGGAAAACGGCAGCCCGGCCCAGTCGCTGCGCAACTCGCTGGACCTGGCGCAGCATGTCGAGAAATTCGGCTACAACCGCTTTTGGGTCGCTGAACACCACAACATGGATGGCATTGCCAGTTCCGCGACTTCAGTGCTGCTCGGCTACCTGGCTGGCGGCACGTCGACCATTCGTGTCGGTTCTGGCGGGGTGATGTTGCCCAACCACGCGCCCCTGGTGATCGCCGAGCAGTTCGGCACCCTTGAAAGCCTTTATCCCGGGCGCATCGACCTGGGCCTGGGACGTGCGCCCGGTTCCGACCAGATGACCGCCCGTGCGTTGCGTCGCGAACGCTCCGGCAGCGCCGATGATTTCCCGGAAGATGTGGCGGAACTCGTGCGTTATCTAGGCCCGCGCACTCCTGATCAGCGCGTTATTGCGATGCCGGGTACGGGGACCAATGTTCCAATCTGGCTGCTGGGCTCAAGCCTGTTCAGTGCGCAATTGGCCGGTGAGCGTGGTTTGCCCTACGCCTTTGCATCACATTTCGCACCACGCTTCATGCATGAGGCGATTCGCGTCTACCGCAATCACTTCAAGCCTTCAGCCGTGCTGGACAAGCCTTACGTCATGCTCGGCGTACCGCTGGTGGCGGCCGATACTGACGAACAGGCCGACTATCTGGCGACCTCGGTATTCCAGCGAATTCTCGCCTTGATGCGAGGACAGAGTCTGGTGCAACGCCCACCGGTGAAAACCATGGACGGACTATGGCTGCCCCATGAGAAGGAAGCTGTCAGTGATTTCCTTGGTTTGGCGATGATCGGCAGCCCGCAGAAAATCCGCGCCCGACTGGAAGTGCTGATCGAACAGACCCAGGCTGATGAGCTGATTTTTACTTGCGACCTGTACGAACATTCGGATCGTGTGCATTCCTACGAGTTGCTGGCGCAGGTCATGAAAGGCTGACGTCGAAACCTGACCCATAAAAAGCCGACAACGGGTGTCGGCTTTTTTATGAAAACTGGAATCAGCCTAGCGCTTGTAGACGATTTCCTTGGAGCCCTTCTCACAGGTGCCGACGACTTTCCCGCCGGCAGCGGTGCCTTTGTCGACAATTTCCAGCGAATAGCCTGCAACGCCCTTGGCATCAAGCTTCGCTGCGATCTCGGCTTTCAGCTCTTCACACGATTTGCCATCCGCTAAGGCGGCGCCCGCAAGGCTCAACAAACCTACCGCCAAAATAAACTTCTTCATCGGTCGCATTCTCTGGTCGGATCAATAGGGTGGGCATCCAGCAATCGACCGGATGCACTCAGGTAGCGCTTTGCCATTCCCTATGGCACTCGGCCAGCGCGCAAGTTCAGAAGATGATCTTGAACTCAGCTGCTGGCAATCCGGAACCCTACCTTGAGCGTCACCTGGAAATGCGCAGCCTTGCCGTCCTTGATGTGCCCGCGGGTTTCGGTCACTTCAAACCATTCCATGTACTTTAGACTTTTGCTGGCTTCGGCCAGCGCGTTGTTGATCGCGTCTTCGATACTGCTGGTGGACGAGCCAACCAATTCGACTTTCTTGTAGGTGTGGTGGTCAGTCATGGCTTTCTCCTAGGGTGTGAAATACAGACTAGCAGTGATTTTCCTTCTTACTTCTGTCGGTCGGTCCGACATGGAAGTTCACATTTTCTGCACTTTCTCGAACCCCTGAAGTCCCAACCAACACACGCCACTCATCAACAATGCAGGAGAGCCACCATGGCCAACAGCTCGTTACGTAAAGCCTCATTGCAAAGCATGGAAGCGGAAATCGAGAGTCTGCTCAAATCCTTGGAAAACCTGAAGGACGACGCCTCGGACGAGTCGCGTAAAACCCTCAAGGTGTTGAAAGGCAATGCCGAGAACGCGTTGAAACATTCGCGTCATCTGCTCAGCGATGCCTATGAAGAGGTCAAGGTCAAAACCCGTGAAACCGGGATTGCCACGCGGGACTACGCCCAGGAGCACCCTTGGACTACAGCGGGTGTCGCCGTGGGGGCGTTGGGTTTGCTGGCAGCCTATTTACTGTGCAAACGCGGTGATTAATCCGTCTGGCGCAGCTCGTTTTTAAGCCAATGCGCCAGTTGCCGTGCGCGCCCGTCTGCGGCGCGCTTGGGTAGCCATAACGCCAGTTGCGCCGGGGTTTCACTGAAGCCCCACGGCGCAACCAGGCGACCCGCCTTCAAGTCCTCGATCACCAGCGGCTCCGGGGCAATCGCCACGCCCAGCCCGGCCACGGCCGCTTCCAGCAAATAATACAAATGTTCGAAACCTTGACCGAACTTCAGCGCCCCGGCATTTAGGCCGCTTTGCTGTGCCCAAACAGGCCAGGCTTGCGGACGGGAGGTGGTGTGCAGCACCGACTCATTCAAAAGGGCCCCGGCGGGTGCGGCTTTTAATCTTTCATAGCCGGCGAATCGTGGACTCATCACCGGGCCGATACGCTCGCTCGCCAATTCGAACACCTGCATGTCCGCCGGCCACGGTGGCTCGGCGAATACCAGCAAGGCATCCAGACCTGGACGGCGCGGATCGAGATCGCCTTCGCCCGCCGATAGATGCAGGCGCAGATCAGGCAAATCGGCATTCAGCCGCCCCAGGCGCGGAATGAACCAGCGTGCCAGCAGACTGCCCGAGCAGCCGAGGACGAATGGCGCATCGGCGGTGCTTTGTGTGAGTTCTGCGCAGACCGTACGCAAGCGCTCGAAGGCTTCAGCGCTGGCATCGCGCAAGCGTATACCGGCATCTGTGAGTTTCAGGCCGCGACCCTCTTTGACGAACAGGCTCACGCCAAGATGCTCCTCAAGCACCTTCAATTGCCGGCTGACCGCACCGTGAGTAACGTGCAGCTGTTCGGCAGCCTGACTGACGCTGTTCAAGCGAGCCGTGGCTTCAAAGGCACGGAGGGCGTTCAGCGGTGGGAGGTCGTGGCTCATGATATCTGTGAGTTTTCCTGACAGGTTGCAGCGATCTTATCGGTTTTCAGTCCGGGGCGTCAGGGGTAGAGTGGACCCCAATATCACTTCACGCACTCAACTGGAGCGCCAAATGACCCAGACTAATCTGCGTAACGGCCCTGACGCCAACGGCCTGTTTGGCGCGTTCGGCGGCCGTTATGTCGCCGAAACCCTGATGCCGTTGATCCTCGATCTGGCCCGTGAGTACGAAGCGGCCAAGGAAGATCCTGCATTCAAAGAAGAATTGGCCTACTTCCAGCGCGACTATGTCGGCCGTCCGAGCCCGCTCTATTTCGCTGAGCGTCTGACCGAGTTCTGCGGCGGCGCGAAGATTTACCTCAAGCGTGAAGAGCTGAACCACACCGGCGCGCACAAGATCAACAACTGTATCGGTCAGATCCTGCTGGCGCGGCGCATGGGCAAGAAGCGCATCATTGCCGAGACCGGCGCCGGCATGCACGGCGTGGCAACCGCCACCGTTGCAGCGCGTTTCGGTCTGGACTGCGTGATCTACATGGGCACCACTGACATCGAACGTCAGCAGGCCAACGTGTTCCGCATGAAGTTGCTGGGCGCCGAAGTGATCCCGGTCGTGGCTGGCACCGGCACTTTGAAAGATGCGATGAACGAAGCCCTGCGCGACTGGGTGACCAACGTCGACAGCACCTTCTACCTGATCGGCACCGTGGCCGGCCCGCACCCTTATCCGGCGATGGTTCGCGACTTCCAGGCCGTGATCGGCAAGGAAACCCGTGACCAGCTGCAAGCCCAGGAAGGCCGCCTGCCGGACAGCCTGGTGGCGTGCATCGGCGGCGGCTCCAACGCCATGGGCATGTTCCATCCATTCCTCGACGACAAGAGCGTCGAGATCATCGGCGTTGAAGCGGCCGGCTACGGCATCGAAACCGGCAAGCACGCGGCCAGCCTGAACGGCGGCGTACCCGGTGTGCTGCACGGCAACCGTACCTTCCTGTTGCAGGACGACGATGGCCAGATCATCGACGCCCATTCGATTTCCGCTGGCCTGGACTACCCGGGCATCGGCCCGGAACACGCCTGGTTGCATGACATCGGCCGCGTTCAGTACACCTCGGTGACCGACGACGAAGCCCTCGCGGCGTTCCACCAATGCTGCCGACTGGAAGGGATCATTCCTGCACTGGAAAGCGCCCATGCCCTGGCCGAAGTGTTCAAACGCGCGCCGACCCTGCCGAAAGATCACCTGATGGTGGTCAACCTGTCCGGCCGTGGCGACAAAGACATGCAAACCGTGATGCACCACATGGAACAATCTAAGCAGGAGAAACACTGATGAGCCGCCTGCAAACACGTTTTGCCGAACTCAAGGAACAGAATCGCGCCGCCCTGGTGACCTTCGTCACTGCTGGCGATCCGGGTTATGACACGTCCTTGGCAATCCTCAAAGGCTTGCCGGCGGCGGGTGCCGACGTGATCGAACTGGGCATGCCCTTCACCGATCCGATGGCGGACGGCCCGGCGATCCAACTGGCCAATATTCGTGCGTTGGAGGCCAAGCAGAACCTGGCGAAAACCCTCCAAATGGTTCGCGAGTTCCGCAAGGACAACAACGAAACACCGCTGGTACTGATGGGCTACTTCAACCCGATCCACAAGTACGGCGTGCCGCGCTTCATTGCCGAAGCCAAAGAGGCGGGTGTTGACGGACTGATCGTGGTGGACCTGCCGCCAGAGCATAACGGCGAACTGTGCGACCCGGCCCAGGCTGCCGGTCTGGACTTCATCCGCCTGACCACCCCGACCACCGATGACGTGCGCCTGCCAACCGTTTTAAACGGCAGCTCCGGGTTTGTGTATTACGTGTCGGTGGCCGGTGTGACCGGTGCCGGCGCGGCCACTCTGGAACACGTCGAAGAGGCGGTTGCGCGTCTGCGTCGTCATACCGATCTGCCGATCAGCATCGGTTTCGGCATTCGTACACCAGAGCAAGCAGCCGCCATTGCGCGTCTGGCCGATGGTGTGGTGGTGGGTTCGGCGTTGATCGATCACATCGCCAATGCCACCACGCCGGACCAGGCCATCGATGGTGTGCTGAGCCTATGCTCGGCGTTGTCCGAAGGCGTGCGTAAGGCCCGCGTCAGCTAAAGGTAAAGTTCCTGATACAGAGGAATTAGAGCCTTCCGACACAGACTAATCAGCAAGACCGAGGGTTTCAGGACTACGTTCTGAAGCCCTTTTTGTTGTGTGTAGTGAGGAAAGACCCAATGAAAATGCCGAAACGTCTGATTGCCAGCCTCGGTGTGCTGATGCTCAGTGCGACCCCGTTGCTGCACGCCAGCGCCGACCAACGCGACGATCACGACCACGGCGGCCCGCAGCAGGGCCATTACGAAAACCACGGCGATGATCACCGTGGCGGGCAGGACAATCGCCGTGGCGGGCCACCGCCCCGAGACTTCGGCCCGGTGCGCCAGACTATTCACGACAACCACGACTATTTCGTCCGTGGTGCGCCGCCACCTCCGGGTGTCCATCTGGTGCGTGGCCAGCCTTTGCCTCATGGCTATTACGGCGAACGCCTGGATAACCGGGCGTTGGGGCGTCTGCCGTATTACCCGGGTTACGAATGGCGCCGCGCGGGCGCGGATGTTGTGTTAATTGCGGTGGGAACAGGGATTGTTTATGAGGTGTTGCAGGGGGTTCTGTAGCGCTTAAAAAGATCGCAACCTTCGGCAGCTCCTACAGGGAACGCTTTTTCATGTAGGCGCTGCCGAAGGCTGCGATCTTTGCTTTTATAACCTCATGGCAACTCCAACCCACCCGCTGCCTTATGTAACTTGCGCAGATGTTCGCCAATCTGTTTCACGTTGGCCTCATTGGCCGCCATTTCAGCCGCACGGCTCGGTTCGAGCAGCGCTCTCACTTCCTTGTCCAGATCCCCGGTCAATGCCTGAAGCTGTTTCTGCCGCAGGCTGCTTTCCGATTCCAGACGTTGCCATTCAGCCGGTTGCGGCAAGCCATACCCGCCGCTGCCGAGCAATTCCGCCGGGCGACTGAGAAAGCCGCTGTTATCGAGAATTTGCCTGAGTGTCGCGTTGGCTTTGTCCATCCCGCCGTTTTTCAACTCGCGGGCCCCCAGATAACGCTGCTTCACCTCATCCTGAGCCAAGAGCATCTGCTGGCGAAAGCTCGCCTGTTCCAGCAGGAGCAATGCCGCGCTGGCGCGCAAATCTGCCTGATCGAACCATGGGCGGCGTTCGGCTGCGGTCAGGGACAACCAGTCTTCGACCTTTTCCTGCTTGATCGGCAGGCGCTTTCTCAATACTTCGAACATCGCTTGATAGCGGTCACGGAAAGAGTCAAAGCGATAGCCCAGGCGCAGTGCTTCACGAGGATCATTCAGCACGCTGGTATCCGCCAGCCCCCGCCCCTTCAGTACTTCCAGCAAACCATTGGGCATGATGTTGTCGAGCGCAACCAGCTTGGAATTGTTGGTTCCGCTACGCAGCAACTTCAGCTCTTCCACCGCGCAGTTGTTCGACAGGAAGAAGTAGTTGCCGTCGTAACTCCAGTGCATCTCGGCGGCACGTTCCACGACGTTTTCGATCTCGTCGCGTGACAGGTTCAGCGGCACCGAGGCGAGGCTGCGCAGCTCGGTCTTGGTGTATTCGTCGATCACCTGCGCCAGTGGCAACACGAACAGGCGTGACGGGTATTTTCCCACCAAGCCATCCCAACTCGACAACTGTACGTCGCCAACGAAGGCGCGGTAGGACAGCACCAAATGCTGATCGAGATCCAGCCGACAATCCGGTCCGCGTGGTCGGCCCGGCGCGCAGATCACCAGCCGCAACATGCTGTGACCCCAGCGGCTGACCCAATTCTGGTTGGCCTCGGCCAGTAGATAGTCGACGGCGTAAACCCGTTCCGGATCGACCTGGCCTAGTGGCGTTTTGGCAAAGTCATTGCCGGCATTGAGGAACGCGAAGGTTTTGCCGCAAGCGTCCTTGGCGGCGGGCGCCCAGCCAAAGTGTTCCTTGTAATAACGGTACAGCGCCGGGCGGCGGCAGGCGTAACTTGGGTCGAGGAGGAAATACTCCATGTTGACCGCGACGAATTCCTTCGGGCTGCTCGTCTCGTAAATGTCCGGGCTGCGGGCGATCTGGCGGTTGTGCTGTTCGCGCTCGCCACGACGGCCCACGTATTGCTGCCAGCCGGCAAGGTCGAGCAGACGCGGATCGTCGCTGAGGGTAAAGCGTCGGTCAGACTGGCTGCGGCATTCGTCAGGAATACCGATCAGTCCAGAGCTGGCATTGCGCTGTGTGCAACGTTGAATCAGCCTGCGCTCGGCATCCGGCCACAGGCGCGAACGATCATAAATGTGGGTCAGTTCGTGCAGCACCGTCGCCAGCATTTCCCGGCGCACAGTGCCGTGGGGGCGATAGGTTTTCCGGGTCGCAGCGCTGCCGTCCGTGAGGCTGGCCAGCAGGTTGCGATTCAGATCGAGTTCGGACACCAGCGACGCCTGGCCGTAGGCGTTGCTCGGCATGTTGTCGGTCCAACCGACGTCGATGCGCCGGTCGAGTTGCTCGACGAAGCGCGGCGGTAACGCCTGCATGGCTTCATCGAGCAGCGCCTGGCTGGCCTGTTGTTGAGCGGGGCTCAGGCCTTCGGTTTTGAGATGTAGTTCAAGGCCGGCGTGGGCGCTATTGCCAAGCAGCAACAACGCCCCGGCCAATAGCCAGGCAGATGGAGACCTCACAGTGCGAGGATGGCTTCGGCGAGATCCTGATCACTGGCATCGCGAGCTTCCGGCACTCGGGTGCGCAGCAGATTAAAAGCCGATTCCAGATGCGCGCCACGAATGTCGCCATCGCTGGCCACAAAACTGGCCGCATCGTCCTGAGCTTCGCGGACGATTTTCGAATCGCGGATCGACGTGGTGGTATCGGAAGTGAAATCCAGTGTGCGCTGGGTGGCGCGAATGAGGATGTTACTGGTGGCGACCAGGGTATGGGCCTGGGCCACATCGGCCAACAAAAGCAGGCCAAGGGTGGCGGCAATCAGCGGGTTACGCATGGAACGACTCCGGAGAAACTTGGGATAACTATTGGACGAGAATTGCCTGTGCCAGTTCAAGGTCGCTGGCATGAAGTTTTGGCTGGGTCCGGCGTAGATAATTCAGTGCCGATTCCAGTCGTGCGCCTCTCAGTTGGCCGTCAGTGGCGATGAACGCTGCAGCGTCATCCCGGGCGGCGAGGAGCAGTTTATGGTCGAAGGGTGCAGAGGTCACCATGCTTGTGGCGTAACCGCTGGCGACGGTGCCTTGCGTGGACAGGTTAAAGGCGTCGAAAGCCTGGACGAAACCGGAGTAGCTGGCCGCAAGAACAATCGAAGTGGTGAGCAGGCGTGTAAGAAAACCCATGGGACTCGACAGTTGAATGTGAGTCCCAAGGCTAGCGTAAGGCCCGGTCTAGAGCCAGCGCCGAAATATGGGGACACCTTTGACGTGTCCCGCTTCGGAGCCGTCGCTTAGATGGTCAGGATGGCCTGGGCCAGTTGTGCGTCGGTTGCATTCAGCTGGGGCGCCTGATGACGAATGTGGTCCAGTGCGCTTTCTAGTTTCACGCCGCGGATGGAGCCTTCGCTGGCGACAAAGCTGGCAGCGTCATCACGAGCCGCGAGCACAATTTTGTCATCATGAAATGAGGAGGTGACATCCGAAGTGGCGTCGGAACTGGATTTGAGTGCTCCAACGACCGCATCGGTGGTCACGATGAAACTGGTGGCGTGGGAATTGGCAGCCACGGCAAGCAGGGCTGCGGCGCTGAGCAGACGAAGACGGGACATGGTGTAACTCCTTTGAGTGAATCGATTGAAAAGTGGCGTAGTGTCTGGAGAGTCAGACGCCAGACACTTTGGGCGCGCCACGTTCTGAATTGATAGTAGGCCTGTGCGCGACACTTCGACAGCCCTGACAGTGAAAAACGATTTCGCTGGTTTCAGTCAGGAGAAATCTGGCGGCAAAACTGTTCAGGTAAAATATTAACTTAATAAAACTGTACTGCTTGTGTTTATTCTGGCCTTTATAACGACAAAACCCGTCGCGGTTTCCCACGACGGGTTTTGTTTGTTCAATTCGGGTTGCTGGCGGTGGACCCTTCAGGTCAGGGCCAGCGACGCTAACTTAGCGCCAGAACGGCTTGCTCAGCTCTTCGTAGCGTTGTGCTTCGCTAATCCCGGCGTCAGCCAGCAGACGCGAATCCAGGCGAGCCAGTTGATGGCGGCTGGAGATGCGGCGCTGCCACAGCATCAGGTTGGCGATAACGCGCAGAGGCATGGAAGCCTGGGTTTTTGCAGCGGTGTCTTCGAAGAACAGATCGGAACTGAGTGTACGTTCCATGGTTTTCATCCTTCCGCTTGTGGCGGGATTAGGTAGTGGTTTAACTGGTGCCCATGATCCTCTTGTTTGCCTAGACTCTGTAGATACAGTTCATCTGTATTGTGAGGGCTCAGTTAACTGTTTATAGGGGGTGTACTGGTCTAAATTGAGGCAACTGTACCTATCCGCTCCATTAAGGTGCAATTTTGCCGATTTGAGATGAAGGTGTAGGAGATTTCGGTAGGAAATGACCGGTACAGCAGTACAGTTTTTGGTGAGATTTCGCTTGGCAGCAGCAAGCTGACGAAACTGTGTTTACGTCAGCTGCTATCTGTACCAATTACTTCTTCAGCATTCGCCCGGTTTCTTCCAGGTTGATGTGCCAACTGAGGGCATCACGCAGGATGTGTGGTGTGTGACCGCCGATGGCACACGCGGCTGTGAAGTAGTCATTCAGCGCTTGGCGGTAATCCGGGTGTACACACTTATCGATAATGACCCGGGCACGCTCCCGGGGTGCGAGACCACGCAAGTCTGCCAGGCCCACTTCGGTCACGAGAATGTCGACGTCATGTTCGGTGTGGTCAACATGGCTGACCATCGGCACCACGCTGGAGATCGCGCCACCCTTGGCGATCGACTTGGTCACGAAAACGGAGAGGTGCGCGTTGCGCGCGAAGTCGCCCGAGCCGCCGATGCCATTCATCATCCGCGTTCCGCAGACGTGAGTTGAATTGACATTGCCGTAGATGTCGAACTCCAGCGCCGTGTTGATGCCGATGATACCGAGGCGACGCACGACTTCAGGGTGGTTGGAAATCTCCTGCGGGCGCAGGACCAGTTTGTCCTTGTAGCGCTCAAGATTGCCGAACACGTCGGCATTGCGCCGGCTCGACAAGGTGATCGAACTGCCCGAGGCAAAGCTCAGTTTGCCTGCGTCGATCAGGTCGAAGGTCGAGTCCTGCAACACCTCGGAGTACATCGTCAGATCTTCGAACGGCGAGTCGATCAGGCCACACATCACCGAGTTGGCGATGGTGCCGATGCCGGCTTGCAATGGGCCTAGCTTGTTGGTCATGCGCCCGGCCGCCACTTCCTGTTTGAAGAAGTCGATCAGGTGGTCGGCAATGGCTTGGGTCTCGGCGTCCGGTGCCAGCACGGTGGAGGGCGAGTCAGCCTGGTTGGTGACTACGATGGCGACGATTTTTTCCGGTGGAATCGGGATGGCGGTGCTGCCAATGCGATCGTCGACCTTGACCAGCGGAATCGGCGTGCGGGTCGGGCGGTAAGTCGGGATATAGATGTCGTGCAGGCCTTCGAGATTCGGGTTGTGCGCCATGTTGATCTCGACGATCACGTGCTTGGCGAAAATCGCGAAACTGGCCGAGTTGCCCACGGACGTGGTCGGCACGATATGCCCTTGCTCGGTAATTGCTACGGCTTCAATCACGGCAATGTCTGGCAGTTTCAGTTGCTGGTTGCGCAACTGCTCTACCGTTTCCGACAAGTGTTGGTCGATGAACATGACTTCGCCGGCATTGATCGCCTTGCGCAGGGTGCTGTCCACCTGGAACGGCATGCGTCGCGACAGCACGCCCGCTTCGGTCAGCTGCTTGTCGAGGTCGTTGCCCAGGCTTGCGCCGGTCATCAGGCTGATCTTCAGCGGCGTGACCTTGGCACGTTCGGCCAGCGCCTGAGGGACGGCCTTGGCTTCGCCGGCGCGGGTGAAGCCGCTCATGCCGACGGTCATGCCGTCCTCAATCAGAGCGGCAGCGTCGGCAGCGCTCATCACTTTGTCCAACAACGAAGGCAGGCGAATACGGTCACGGTACATGAATTGTTATCTCGGGTAACAGGTAGCAGGACGTGCAGTCTAGTGAATTGCGCCGACTTCTGTCCCGCTACCAAGGTCGCAATAGAGGCGTCTATTCCGGGCCTTTAAAGCAAAACACCGTTACCGGATCGGTAACAAAAGAATAGTTTCTCCGACGATTTGCGCAAACAAAAACGCCCCGACAAGTCGGGGCGTTTGCGTTGCAGGCGAGGGTTAGTCGACCGCTTTGACCATGTCTTCGATGACCTTTTTAGCGTCGCCGAACACCATCATGGTTTTGTCCAGGTAGAACAGTTCGTTGTCCAGGCCGGCATAACCGCTGGCCATGGAGCGCTTGTTGACGATGATGGTCTTGGCCTTGAACGCTTCGAGGATCGGCATGCCGGCAATCGGCGATTTCGGATCGTTCTTGGCGGCCGGGTTGACCACGTCGTTGGCGCCCAACACCAGCACCACGTCGGCCTGACCGAACTCGGAGTTGATGTCATCCATCTCGAACACCTGGTCGTAAGGCACTTCGGCCTCGGCCAGCAGGACGTTCATGTGCCCAGGCATGCGACCGGCAACCGGGTGGATCGCATACTTCACGGTCACGCCGCGATGGGTCAGCTTCTCGGTCAGTTCCTTCAGCGCATGCTGTGCCCGTGCTACCGCCAGGCCGTAGCCCGGAACGATGATCACGGTGTCGGCGTTGGTCAGCAGGAAGGTCGCGTCGTCAGCCGAACCGGATTTCACCGGACGAGCTTCTTTGGCACCCGCCGGACCTGCTTCGGCTGTATTGCCGAAACCGCCGAGCAGTACATTAAAGAAGGAACGGTTCATCGCCTTGCACATGATATACGAGAGGATCGCACCGGACGAACCTACCAGCGAACCGGCAATGATCAGCATCGAGTTGTTCAGCGAGAAGCCGATACCCGCTGCCGCCCAGCCGGAGTAGCTGTTGAGCATCGACACCACAACCGGCATGTCCGCGCCGCCAATCGGGATGATGATCAGCACGCCAAGTACGAAAGCCAAGGCCAGCATCACGCCGAACGCGGTGTAGTCGCCGGTGAGCATGAAGGTCACGCCCAAGGCCAGTGTGGCCAGGCCCAGCAGCAGGTTCAGCTTGTGCTGACCGCCAAACTGTACTGGTGCACCCTGGAACAGGCGGAACTTGTACTTGCCAGCCAGTTTGCCGAAGGCAATGACCGAACCGGAGAACGTAATTGCACCGATGGCTGCACCGAGGAACAGTTCCAGGCGGTTACCGGCCGGGATTGCGTCGCCGAGTTGCGCAACGATGCCCAGGGACTGCGGCTCGACCACAGCGGCCACGGCGATGAACACCGCTGCCAGGCCGATCATGCTGTGCATGAAGGCCACCAGCTCGGGCATCTTGGTCATTTCAACGCGTTTGGCCATGATCGAACCGGCGGTGCCGCCGATCAGCAGGCCGACGATCACGTAGACGATCCCATCATGGGCCAGCTCGGAGCCGAGCTTGTAGATCAGGCCGACGGTGGTGAGGATTGCCAGGCCCATGCCGAGCATGCCGAACAGGTTGCCGCGACGCGACGTGGTTGGGTGCGAGAGTCCCTTGAGCGCCTGGATGAAGCAGACCGAAGCGATCAAATACAGGGAAGTAACCAGATTCATGCTCATGCTTGCTGCACCTCAGCCTTGACTGCTTCGGCCTTGGCTGCCGGAGCTTTTGCTGAAGCCGCTTTCTTCTTGAACATTTCCAGCATGCGACGGGTGACCAGGAAACCACCAAACACGTTGACCGCGGCCAGTGCCACGGCCAGGGTGCCCATGGTCTTGCCCAGCGGGGTTACGGTGAGGGCGGCAGCGAGCATGGCGCCGACGATGACGATGGCTGAGATGGCGTTGGTCACGGCCATCAGCGGTGTGTGCAGTGCAGGTGTCACGTTCCAGACCACGTGGTAGCCGACATAGATAGCCAGCACGAAGATGATCAGGTTGTAGATACCGTGAGAGATCAGCATGTCTTCCATTGTTTTTATCCTCAGCCGTTCTTGCGCACGATCTGGCCATCGCGGCACATCAGGCACGCGGCGACGATATCGTCTTCAAGGTTGATCACCAGTTGTCCTTCTTTATCGAACAACAGTTTCATGAAGTCCAGCAGGTTGCGGGCATACAGTGCCGAGGCATCGGCGCCAACCGCGGCGGCCGGGTTGGTCGGGCCAACGATGGTCACGCCGTTTTCGACGACCACTTGATCGGCCACGGTCAGCGGGCAGTTGCCGCCTTGGGCAGCCGCCAGGTCGATGACCACTGAGCCAGGTTTCATCTGTGCCACGGTTTCCGCGCTGAGCAGCGTCGGCGCCTTGCGACCCGGAATCAGTGCCGTGGTGATGACGATGTCAGCCTGCTTGGCGCGTTCGTGCACGGCCACGGCCTGACGCTGCATCCAGCTCGCTGGCATAGGGCGCGCATAACCACCGACACCGACGGCGCATTCACGCTCTTCATCGGTCTCGTAAGGCACGTCGACGAACTTGGCGCCGAGGGACTCGATCTGCTCCTTTACCGCAGGGCGCACATCAGACGCTTCGATCACGGCACCCAGGCGCTTGGCCGTAGCAATCGCCTGCAAACCGGCCACGCCAGCGCCGAGAATCAGTACGCGCGCCGCTTTCACGGTGCCCGCAGCGGTCATCAGCATCGGCATGAAGCGCGGATAGTAATGAGCGGCCAGCAGCACGGCTTTATAGCCGGCAATGTTGGCTTGCGACGACAGCACGTCCAGGCTCTGGGCGCGGGAGGTGCGTGGCGCGGCCTCCAAGGCAAAGGCAGTAATGCCGCACTCGGCCATCTTGGCGATGGTTTCGTTGTTGAACGGATTGAGCATACCCACCACAACGGTGCCGCTCTTAATCAGCGCAAGCTCGCTGTCGCTGGGGGCGACGACCTTCAAAATCAGCTCTGCACCAAACGCCTCACTGGCGCTGCCGATGGCTGCACCTGCGGCTTCATAGGCACTGTCGACAACGCTGGCATTGACGCCGGCGCCGCTTTGTACAGTGACCTTATGACCCTGGCCGATTAGCTTCTTGATGGTTTCGGGGGTTGCAGCAACCCGTGTTTCACCGGTCTGGGTTTCGAGAGGAACACCAATGTGCACGTCAAATCTCCTGCGTGATCTTATTGAGTAAACCCATGCACTACGGATGGTGCGGCTGGGGCGGCCGATCAGCACGACCCCGCCAAAATCAGGCGGGGCGCGGCATTTTGCAGGCGAACTTTGTGCCCTTCAAGGGATTATGACGGGTGACGGAAAATTAACTACAAGTCACCCCGTGACCGAATGTCGCAACCAGCTGGGTCAATCCCTTCTAGGCCGTGCCTTTCAACGATTCTGGCTGAAATTCAAGTTTTTACACATCGGCCATATGAATGATGCGGCATTGCTCTGAAATAGAGGCTCAAAGCCACGTCTTCAGGCGCTTGTGGGACGTTTGTACTCCTTCGGGGTACAGTCTGTGAAAATGCGACAAATACTTATATCTGTAGGGTTTCTAATATATTGACTACGAGGTCAGCTAATGGCTCGTAGCCTTTATCCTTCTAGGCTGTAGCTGTGTGCCTGATTTACCAGCCAGTCTCGAAAAGCCCTTAAAGACGCAGATTCGACCTTTCGCTCAGGAATCATCAGGTAATAGGCCTTGATGCTGGAGAGTGCCTGAGGATTGGCGATGACCAGGCGTTTCTCGGCCAATTCACGCTGGATCAGGAATGGCGGAATCAAGGCGATACCCATGTCATGCATCGCCGCCTGGGCCAGCATTGAGAATAGCTCGTAGCGTGGCCCTGTCATGTCGCGTGGGACATTCAGATGTTGTGAGTCGAACCACTGTCGCCAGGCGTAGGGGCGGGTGGTCTGTTGCAAAAGCGGCAAATCAGCAATCTCACCGGGTGTCAGAATGGTCTTCATTCCGAGTAGGTTAGGGCTGCATACGGGCAGCGGATGTTCGCCCATCAGTCGGTGGGATTCTGTACCCGACCAGTCCGCGTCGCCGAAGTAGATCGCGGCATCGAAGTCCGTATCGGCAAAAAGAAACGGGCGCGTGCGGTTAGTCAGGTTGACCGTCACTTCCGGGTGTTTTTGCTGGAAGTCCTTGAGTCGAGGCAGGAGCCACTGGGTGCCGAAGGTCGGAACCACGGCCAGTTCAATCACATTGGCGCCCTGTTGGCCCATTACGGACAAGGTGTCCCGTTCGACTGCGTCAAGTTGCGTCGCTACACGTCGACTGTAGGAAAGACCCGCTTCCGTCAACTTGACCCCGCGTCGCGAGCGTCGGAAAAGTTCCACGCTCAGGAACTCTTCAAGGCTGGCGATCTGTCGGCAAATTGCTCCTTGAGTCAGCGACAGCTCCTGCGCTGCCTTGGTAAAGCTCTCGTGGCGTGCCGCCGCCTCGAAGCTGATGAGGGCGGTTGTGCTGGGTATCTTTCTGCGCATGTACGTCAACCTCACTAATACATCGCATTAAAAGCGTTTTGCGACGTTTCGGAGTGAGAAATTAGCACAACAGTATGCGAAATCCTCGTTTGCCGAGCCGCCCAACCCGGCCTAGGATCAGTCCACGTTATTTGACCCGTTTCGAGAGGACACACTCATGGCCGGTAAAGCTAGCTTCAACTGGATCGATCCCCTGCTGCTGGATCAACAGCTCACTGAAGAAGAGCGCATGATCCGCGACACCGCTGCGCAATTCGCTCAACAGAAGCTTGCGCCGCGCGTTCTCGAAGCTTTCCGCCATGAAAAGACCGACCCGGCGATCTTCCGCGAGATGGGCGAAGTGGGTCTGTTGGGTGCGACCATTCCGGAGCAGTACGGTGGCAGCGGCCTGAACTATGTCAGCTACGGCCTGATTGCTCGTGAAGTGGAGCGTGTTGATTCGGGCTATCGCTCGATGATGAGCGTGCAGTCCTCGCTGGTGATGGTGCCGATCAATGAATTCGGTACCGAAGCGCAGAAGCAGAAATATCTGCCGAAACTGGCCTCGGGCGAGTGGATCGGTTGCTTCGGTCTGACCGAGCCAAACCACGGTTCTGACCCGGGTGCGATGATTACTCGTGCGCGCAAAGTCGAAGGCGGCTACAGCCTGACCGGCAACAAGATGTGGATCACCAACAGCCCGATCGCTGATGTGTTCGTGGTCTGGGCCAAGGACGATGCCGGCGACATTCGTGGCTTCGTCCTGGAGAAGGGCTGGAAAGGCCTGAGTACTCCGGCGATTCACGGCAAGGTCGGCCTGCGTGCTTCGATCACCGGCGAGATCGTCATGGACAGCGTATTTGTGCCGGAAGAGAACATCTTCCCGGATGTCCGTGGCCTGAAAGGTCCTTTCACCTGCCTCAATTCCGCTCGCTACGGCATTTCCTGGGGTGCGCTGGGTGCTGCCGAGTTCTGCTGGCACACCGCTCGCCAGTACACCCTGGATCGTCAACAGTTCGGTCGCCCATTGGCCGCCACCCAACTGATCCAGAAGAAACTGGCTGACATGCAGACCGAAATCACCATGGCGCTGCAAGGCTGCCTACGTCTGGGTCGTATGAAAGATGAAGGTACAGCGGCGGTAGAAATTACTTCGATGATGAAGCGCAATTCATGCGGCAAGTCTCTGGACATCGCGCGCATGGCCCGCGACATGCTGGGTGGCAACGGTATCTCCGATGAATTCGGTGTTGCTCGTCACTTGGTCAATCTGGAAGTGGTGAATACCTATGAAGGTACGCATGACGTCCACGCGCTGATCCTCGGTCGGGCGCAGACCGGCATCCAGGCGTTCTATTAATAGGAGAACGGCCATGGGCGCGCTATCGCATCTACGGGTACTGGATTTATCGCGGGTGCTTGCCGGGCCTTGGGCCGGGCAGATCCTCGCCGACCTTGGCGCTGAAGTGATCAAGGTCGAGCGCCCGGGCAATGGCGATGACACGCGCGCCTGGGGCCCGCCGTTCCTTAAAGACGCCTATGGCGAGAACACCAGCGAAGCCGCCTATTACTTGTCGGCCAATCGCAACAAGCAATCGGTGACCATCGACTTCACGCGCCCGGAGGGGCAGAAGCTGGTGCGTGAGCTGGCGGCCAAGTCGGACATCTTGATCGAAAACTTCAAGGTCGGTGGTCTGGCCGCTTATGGGCTGGACTACGAATCGCTGAAGGCGATCAATCCCGATCTGATTTATTGCTCGATCACCGGGTTTGGCCAGACCGGTCCGTATGCCAAGCGCGCGGGTTATGACTTCATGATCCAGGGCTTGGGCGGTCTCATGAGTCTGACGGGGCGACCTGAAGGCGAAGAGGGTGCGGGACCAGTGAAGGTTGGCGTGGCGCTGACGGACATTTTGACCGGACTCTATTCGACGGTGGCGATTCTGGCGGCACTTGCGCATAGGGATCATGACGGTGGTGGTCAGCATATCGATATGGCGTTGCTGGATGTTCAGGTGGCGTGCCTGGCCAACCAGGCCATGAACTACCTGACTACAGGCAATGCGCCCAAGCGCTTGGGGAATGCTCATCCGAACATCGTGCCGTATCAGGATTTTCCTACGGCTGATGGCGACTTCATCCTTACTGTGGGTAATGACGGACAGTTCCGTAAGTTTGCGGAAGTGGCTGGGCAGCCGCAGTGGGCAGATGATCCGCGCTTCGTGACCAACAAGCTGCGGGTGGCTAACCGGGCGGTACTCATTCCGCTGATTCGTCAGGCAACAGTGTTCAAGACCACCGCTGAGTGGGTGGCACTGCTGGAGCAGGCGGGAGTGCCTTGCGGGCCTATCAATGATCTTGCCCAGATGTTTAACGATCCTCAGGTCAAGGCGCGAGGATTGGCGATTGAGCTGCCGCATGCGCTGGCCGGTATGGTGCCGCAGGTGGCGAGCCCGATTCGACTGTCCGAGACTCCGGTGGAGTATCGTTATGCGCCTCCGCTCCTGGGTGAGCATACGTTGGAGGTTCTCCAGCGGGTGTTGGGTCTGAATGCTGGTGTGGTGGCGGCCTTTAAAGAGTCTGGAGTGCTCTAAGGGATCCTTCTATATAGATAGATGGTTTTGTTCCTCCTTTTAAGGGGGGAGCGGGCTGTTTTCCAGCGTTTCGTAAGTAATTGATAGAAAACCAAAATCAGTGCTTGACGGCAGATTCTGGAGGCCTATAATTCGCCCCACTTCCGGCGCAGTCGAAACGGAAAACTCCTTGGTAAACAACGAGTTACGCAGTTTTCGGCAGCAGGTTGCTTCAGGTCATCGAAGCCAAAAGGAAGTTGAAAAAGAGGTGTT
>NZ_JAGYGD010000025.1:0-93808 GCF_019947275.1 Pseudomonas sp. GL-RE-29 | reverse complement strand
CCTGATCACGGGCGTGGCGCACGTGGGTCAGGCGGTCGAGCGGGTCGTACTGGTAGCGGCGCTGGCCGTGGCGGGTGTCGGCGATCTGTAGGAGGTTGCCGTTGGCGCTGTAGGCATAGTCGCGGCGGTACAGCGGACGCTGCTGTTGGCTGACGGCGTGGGCTTGCAGTCGACCCTGTTCGTCGTAGGCGTAGTCGCTCAGCAACAAACCCTGTTGACGGCTTTGTTCGCGGTCGCCAACAAACGTATGCCTCGTCAGGCGCGAACCGTTGAGGTCGATGGCGGTCAGCGCACCGCCCTGGGCGCGGTGGTAGAGCAGGCGACTGTTGTCCGGCAGGCGCAGGTGCTGCAGCTGGCCACTGACGTCGTAGCCGTAGCGCAAGGTGCCCCAGCCCTGATGTTCGGTGATCAGCCGGTCGTGAACGTCGTACTCAAACTCCAGCGGATGGTCCTGGCCATCGTCAACGCTGACCAAACGCCCGAGGCTGTCGTAGCGGTAGTCGACCTTGCTGCCGTCGGGCAAGGTCTTGACCAACAGGCGTCCGGCCGCATCACGCAGGTAAGTGGTGACCAGCTGCGAGCCGTCATCGCCGAACTCGGTTTTCTCCTGCAACTGGCCGTTGAGGTCATAGCTGTAAGCCGTGCGTCGACCGTCGAAGCCGGTTTCCTGTCGGATCAAGCCACCGGGCGTGTAGTCCAGCCGATAAGTGTCGCCGCTTTCGTTCTCGATCTCGGTCAGCAACAGCTGCGCATGCTCGTAGCGGTACCTCAGCTCGCTGCCGTCGGGGTTGATCCGCCGGCTGACCAGATGCAAATCGTCGGCGTATTCATAGCGGGTGATGCGATCGAGCTCGTCGCGTTCGGCGGTGATCCGGCCATAGGCGTTGTAGCTGAAGGTGCGACTGGCGCCGTTCGCCAGCGTGGTCTGCAACAGGCGACCCACCGCGTCCCACTGGTAACGGGTAATCGCGCCAAATTCGTCCTGACGGGTCCGCAAACGCCCCAGCGCATCGTAGGCAAACTGCCGGCGCCCGCCATCGGGCAAGGTTTCCGCCAGCAATTGCCCCAGGCTGTTCCACTCCAACAGATGCTGGCTGTGGTCCGGATAACGAATCGCCCGCAGCCGCCCTTGCGCGTCGTAGTCGTGGTAGGTGCTCTGACCGTCCGGGTCGATCAGCCAGGTCACGTCGCCCTGGGCATTGCGTCGATAGGTCCACTTGGCCTGACCGCGATAGCGCGCATGCAGGAAACCGTTGCGGTACTCGTAGGACGTCGGCTCGTCTTCCGGCGGAATCAGCGCCACCAGCCGTCCGACTTCGTCGTAGCGGTATTCGGTGACCGCGCCGAGCGGGTCCTGTTCGGCGATCAGCCGGCCGTCGGTGTCGTAGGCCTTGCGTCGTTCGCCCCCGTCGGCCTCGACCCGCCGCACCAGCCGCGCCTGGCCGTCGTGGACGTAGACTTCCTCGCTGCCGTCGGCGTGTTTGAGCCGCACACCGCCGTCGTCGTCCCAGGTGTAGCGCGTGTCCATTTGCGCAAACGAGGCCCAATGGCGGATGCAGCGCGCGGCCTTGCCGGAGCGTTCCCACTCCCAATAGAAGCTCGCGCCACCGGCCAGTTGCCGCTGCAAGATGACGTGCTGTTCGTCGTAGTCGTAGCGCTCGCTTTCACCGGCGGCGTTGGTTGCGGCGATCAGTCGTCCACGGGCATCGTAGCCATAAGTGGCCAGCGTCTGCTCGGTGTGCCAGGCCGGCGCCTGGTCGTCGGCGAGGTGAACGCGCTGGTAGTCGACGCCGATCAGGTGCTGACGCTCGTAACGCAGCAGCAAACAGCGCCCGGCGCCGTTGTCGAGGCGTAGCACGCGGTCGGAAAGATCGCGCTGCAGCGTCAGACGATTGCCATAGGCGTCGCTGATGGCGCTCAAACGCCCGTTCAGAAAGTGAAAGAACCGCGCCGACTCACCGGCCAACGCCACTATCAGTTCTTCCGGCTGATCACCGAGGTAAATCGCCGACCGCGACAGGCTGTTGTGAATGACCGGGCGGGTCAGGCTCGGCAACGGAAACGGCGTGCGGCGGTTTTCGTGGTCGACCCAAATCACCGTGTCGCCAGAAAGCTCCAGGCGATGGGCCAGCGAATGGCTCCAGCCGAAACCGAGGCCGCTGTCGATTTCTACGGCGCTGGTGCGATAGAGCCGGGTGAACTCGAAGGGTAAAACCCCGTCGAGAACACCATCGCTCAGGGTCAAAAGTTCTTCGCCAGTGACCATCGACACGGGACAGCCATGGGTGGTCGTGCGATCCGCCGAATCGGCGCTGTCGCCGTTGGGATTTTTCCCCTGAGCCGGGGCATCTTCCCGATGTTCCTGTCGGCTCAGACGGGTCATGGCTTCCGACTTGTTACGAGCAATGGCAAGCGGATTGTTTACGAGTACATCCGCCGACCCCGCGACGCTTATTTGCAGCGGCACCGCAGGCGTCGGTCTCACCGGCGCGTTTCGAGCATTGACCATCAACGGTTTGAGCACGCCCGCATGAGCGGTCAGATCAGAGCGGGCAGTGAGCTCGCTCAGTCGCAAACCCATCGCTGCGAGCCAACGTCGGGCACGCTCGGACTTGACCTTGTTCAGCACCTTGGCGCTCATCCCGAGCTTCAATCCTGTAGGACCGGTCAGGCACGCCAGCAGGAAACTGATCAACAACTCCGTACGAATTTCCGCCACGACTTCGGCGATGTACTGCGGCGGCAACATCCTGAGCCAACTGGTGAAAGCAGCCAGATGAATGAACACCAGCGGCTCATCACTCAGTACCAGCAATACATTGGCAATGGCCTCTGAGGACGCGTTCAGCAGCGTCTCAAGTTCGGCCTGAGTCACGTATTCAAGGAGTTTCGAGCTGTTAGCCTGCAGGTCGGAGATCAGCGCGTAGAGCTGCTTAATGTCATCCCACAAACCATGCAGCGAATGCTCGAAACCCTGCCAGTCGGCTCGTTGCAGCATGCCGTAGCGTTCGCTGAAACCTGCTTCGGAAAACTCAACCCACTGCGGCTGAAACTCGGTCGCCCACTCATTGCGCAACCAGCCCTCCAACTCGCGGATGACACCTTGGTAAGAATCGTAAAGCGCCTTGACGTGAGCAGTGGATACGTTGGGAAAGAAGGTGATGCGGTAGCGCTGGCCGCGCCAGCAATCGGGGATCTCGAGGATTCCACTGGGGCCAATGGTTTCGTGAATCGGTGCGCCAAACTTCGGTCCATCCGGGCCTTCTGATATCAGCGGCTCGAGCATCACCGGTGTATTGCCAATCGGAACGAAGCCCGCGGCTTCAAACATATGCACCAGGGTCAGCGGGCCGCTGGCGGGGCACGTCGTGACGGTGGAACTGACTTCAGTTGAATTCTGTGGCGCGGTGAGACGTACGTTATTTCCGACCTTGAACACTTGCTCGACAGCCAGTGCTCCACCGGTCCAGAAGTTCTCCGCCCAGGCCTTGTGGTCGTTATGGCTGAGGCGGAAATCATCGAGCAGCGCTTCAATGTCCGGATGTTCCGGATCCATGGCGGCAACCACCAGCAAGCCGATGGTGTTGTTCAGGGCCAGCAGCTTGTCAGGTAGAAACATTCGCAGTCTTTCGCTCAGGTGAAGAGTGAGCGAACTCTGCAAGGGATCAGGGAAGAAAGAAGTCGGGAAAGGAGGTGTTTGATGTAGGGCGAATCGCTAAATGATTGGCCCGCAGCTGGAATTGTCCGTTGCTCTACGCCAACCGCGCTCGCTATGCTGCTGAACCCTTTAATCAATCACGGATCCGGCTGCAGCTGAGCCGCCTGGGATGTCATCAACAACGGATCAGACGCGATGAATGCAGCGCTGGAAGAGTTCGGCCCGATCAAGGCCGTGATTTTTGATATGGACGGTTTGCTGCTGGACACCGAGGGCATTTACACCGAGGTCACCTCCCTGATTGCCGGGCGTTACGGGCGGACCTTCGACTGGAGCATCAAGCAGAACATCATCGGTCGTGGTGCGGGCGATCTGGCGCGATACGTGGTCGAGGCGCTGGATCTGCCAATAACCGCCGAAGAGTTTCTAGTGATCCGCGAGCCCTTGATGCGCGAGCGTTTTCCTACAGCACAGGCAATGCCTGGCGCACAGGAACTGGTAAGGCATCTGAAGGCCAACAACATTCCAATCGCGGTAGGCACCAGTTCTTCTAGCCAGTCGTTCGGCCAGAAAACCACTTTGCACCGGGACTGGTTCGCGCTGTTCGACATCATTGTCACTGCCGATGACCCAGAAGTCGGTGCGGCCAAACCGGCGCCGGATATCTTCCTGACCGCAGCGCGGCGTCTGGGTGTCGCGCCCGAGGATTGCCTGGTGTTCGAGGATTCGCCGTTTGGTGTGACGGCGGCGAAAGCGGCGGGGATGAAGGCGATTGCGATTCCGGATGCGGCGATGGCGGATGAAAAGTACGCACATGCCGATGGGATTCTTCGTACGTTGAAGGCCTTCAGACCGAGTGCCTGTGGCTTGCCCGCGCTTGAATGGTCGTGACGAAAGACATGTAGGAGCGAGCCGGTTCCGGACGGCGTTTCGACGAAGGCGGTGTATCAGGCAACGTTAATGTCGTCTGAACTATCGCTATCGCGAGCAGGCTCGCTCCTACAGTTGGAAGGTGTTTAACCCATCAGGCGCCGAAACCACCGTCGATGGTCAAACTTGCGCCAGTGATGTAGCCGGCCTCCGGGCTGACAAGGTAGGCGACGAAACTGGCGATCTCGTCAGCCTTGCCATAACGTCCGACCGCCATCAACGGAATCAGGCTGTCGGCGAAATCGCCGTGGGCCGGGTTCATGTCGGTGTCGACCGGTCCCGGTTGCACGTTGTTGATGGTGATGCCTTTCGGTCCGAGATCGCGGGCCAGGCCCTTGGTCAGGCCAACCAGTGCCGACTTGCTCATGGCATACGGGCCACCACCGGCGAAGGGCATGCGATCGGCGTTGGTACTGCCGATGTTAATGATGCGACCGCCTTCGGTCATGTGTTTGGCGGCAGCCTGGGTAGCGATGAACACACTGCGTACGTTGATCGCCAGGGTCTGGTCGAAATCTTCGAGTTTGAAATCTTCCAGCGGCGCGACGGCCAGCACGCCGGCGTTGTTGACCAGGATATCCAGTTGGCCAAAGGCTTCTACCGTCGCATTCACGGCACTGCGGATGGCTTCCGCGTCGGCGCTGTCAGCCTTGATGGCCAGGGCTTTTCCGCCATTGCCGATGATGCTGTTTTGCAATTCTTCAGCCTTCGCCGTTGAGCTGACGTAAGTAAAGGCGACCGTCGCGCCTTCAGCAGCCAGGCGTTTGACGATGGCGGCGCCGATGCCGCGGGAGCCGCCCTGAATCAAAGCCACTTTGCCGCTGAGGTTTTGAGTAGTCATATCGATCTCCAAAGTCCCGAGGCGAGATGTCCCGGTTGATGGAGCCTAGTATCGAATCAGGATTACACGCTGTCTTCAGCGGCCAACAGAACGTAAAACGACCTCGCTGCCAATCAAGAGCTTACGGCGAGTGAGTCATATGAAAGTAAAAAAAAACTGCATTTGATCTTAAAATTGGTACGACTGCAGTCAATTGAAGATAAAAATTTTTGTACAGGGCAACGGCCGATAGGTTGCGATGACTTGGGCTGATGAGGTCAGTTTATGCTACAGACTGTCGTTTCTGCTTATGATCGCTACTAACGCCTGACAGAGTCCACAAAAGGGCATCGCTCTACTACCAGATACGACAGTTATACAGGTGAGCGAATGCCAAGGCGGAGTGTTTTGGAGTTGTATAATTATTGTGCGCTGCGAGAACAGTTTCCCTGTCGCGCCCTAGTTAGGCGCTGTAGGACGTGGCAATAGTTACTTGTAGAGATCAAAAGACGCGGCTCCAACAGAGCGAATGCACGTCGGGGAAAATTGTCTTTCGTGGAAGGAATTTTCTCTAGGGAGGAAAAAATTAAGCAGCCACAATAAGTTTGTCGAATTTTGGTGGTCTCACAATGAAGGCATAACCCATTGGTATATAAGTGGGGGATGTGGCAAGACCTGTTCAGTGGGGTGCGCAAGCAAGTTTTTGTCAGTGCTGGTTGTTGATTTGTAGTCGTTTTCTTTTCCTGTTTGTGAAATTGATTCTAGGTTGTAGATGTTATGTTTGTCGTAAAGTAGTTGAATATCTCCATTGGAGTAGGCTAGTGCGAAAGAGGGTCGAAGCTTTGACAGGTTAATTAGGCGAAAAGCCTCGTTGCGCCCGATTTTTAGTGCTTTAGTTATTTGTCCGATAGACAAGTGTTGCTGCAGGTGTATATTCATGAACTGAATGTGCGCCAGAGAGTAGCATGGGGTTTTATCAATAATGTCTGGTTTGATTAACCCTGTCAGAATAAATCGACGGTTTAAGCGGCGCTTAGTGATGTTTAAGAAGGTGGCCGCTTGATCGGTTGTGAAACCCGTAACTTGGCGTTCGACGGATGTAGGGAGGGAAGGAGTAAGTTCTTCGGTTGGTGCTGTGTTCGCCCAGGCTATCCTAAGTGTATTGTATACATGTCGAGGAGGTGGTAATGCTATTGGGAAGAGTGGAGCAGGTTTTTTTAATGCATCCTGCAGTTTTTTCCAGATAGAGTGGATTTTAGATTGCTCATAAACATGTGGTCCTAGTTTGTCGTGATGTATGATTACACCAAGTTGGTTGAGTTGGCGAGTCGTTTGTGTTTCTGTTGTGTTTAGTAGGTGAGAGAGTCTGCTGAGTAAAATATAAATTTTATTGAAATTCTCAATGGATGTTTTACTTATTAATATGGCATTCCCTTTTCCAGTTTTTTCGTTTTTAGGTCGATGCAAATAACCTAGCTCCGTAAGCTGTAGTATGGCAATGCTGTTGCAGTGAAGTAGCAAGGCGGCTTCCTGCATGGTTGAGTAGTTATTTGCGACTTTTTTAGCTTTAGATTCAATATGCTGTATGCGATCGAGCGCGCATCGAACCAGTCTGCAAATTGGAGTATGACATTGGTAGTAGGGCTGGCCTCTGCCGTAGCGATGTACTTCAAAGTGTTTAAGGTTGAAAATGTTTTGTGACCATTTTTTCCAGCCAGTCACAGAGTGTTTTATTTCGCGAAGCGTAAGTTCTACGTCAATACAGCATAGTTCTGTGTCGCATTTAGAGTTTTTAGTGGTTGGCTCTGTGATGAGTTCATTTGCGAGCTTAATTAGCAGTGGATGAGTTGAGCGCCATGGTGAAAGATGCATTGAGCGTGTGAAGCCTGGGTAATTTGCAAGTTGTACTGTAATCATTTTGGAGGCGTGCTTCCGAATTGCATCTATAAGAAAGCACGAATTTATTTCTTCGTTGGGCTTTCTGGATATCCAGATGTCCTCACAGATATGTGCGATGTAGGTCATTTGCGAAAGTTTGTGAATGTCAGAATTCGGGCCAAACGCCTGAAGGCGACCGGCTTCCATCATTGCGCCGTTTCGGCATTTTGAGTTGCGTCTGTCGAATCCGCATTTGCAAAAAAGAAGATTTGCATTGGTCCAGTGCTCACGCTCATGGCAATCAGGACAGTGTGTGACTATAAGTGTTTGATGCAGAGGACAGACAGGTAAATCCCGTACGTCTTGAAAAACGGTGATCAATTCGTTGCGCAAGCATTCGGGGCAGTACGCGAAGTGATGTGCAAACTGTGAGCGATTTAGGGAGATTTCATCGAGGATCCAGAGCGCAGCATCTGTATTTTTTACCGTATAGCTATTTGCCGAGAGCCGTTGCGCGAGATCCGGCGCTGTCATGGTTAACCTACTGAATAAGGGCGATTGCTCCGTTAATAAATCCAGTGCGTCTCTATGGTAGGGGACATTGAGGAACGCACACATAGTTCCAACAGTGGAATACCCATTGTGATACGCAGTCCGTATCAACACTCCCTTAGGGCTTTCCCATTGTTGGGGGATGCCCACGTAACATAGAGTGCTCATTTTTGCTGTACCAAAATCTTATTGGTTTTGGATTTTAATGTGCTATTCAGTTGTTTGGGTGTCATGCGGAAGTGATTCGGGGTGCAGCAAAACGCCAGGTCGTCGGCGGCCTCTGCGAAGTCGTTGATCGTTAAGCTATGGTCTCCCCTGAGGAGTGCTATTCGAAAGCTATCGTGCAGCAAATTACTCAGTCGCCTAAAGTTTCCTTCGGTGGCGAGATAAATAGCTTTATAGGGGTTGGGGTCGGTTAAGTGGATATAGTCTGTTAAACACCCTAATCTGATGACTTCCTGTTGTAAGGCGGCAAGCACACCCAGTAGTGTCGGTGTGCCTGACTCCTCAGCCAAAGGCAGCCACTGCAAGCGGGCACGATATGGAAAGCGGTCACTTAGTTCTTGAACTGTATTTATTGTGGCTTCAGCAGTATCGGAGCCAGAGATCAAAAATGGTATGCCGGATTTGTTCAGAAGTAAACTAATCCACTTGCACAATGACGCCTTGGTTTTAGATAACCCTTTTCCAGCTACATGGTGGAAATCGTCAAAAATTACCAGTCTTACCTCCATTGTGATGAGTCTCTCGATGATGAGGGTTTCCAAAACAGTGATGCTTTGATGGTCGCTGACATCCTCGCCGAGAATTTTGGCCATCACCATGGACAAGCTTTTTATCGTGGCAGATTCCGGTAGTTCGACATACACACAGGGTTTTATTGTTTTTTCGCAGTCTGCGCGTATAACTGTTTGGCTGTAACCCAGTTGCTTCTCAAGCTTTAAGCATAACCTGGTTTTTCCAACGCCAGTCGGACCGATCAACATGGCTGACGAGGGGTCTTTACGGTGGCGCGTAGAGTCGATACTTTTAGTAATGAGCCGCATGGCCTCCTGATAAGCTGGGTACCAAATCGTACAGGCAGCCAATTCTTCTAGTGCTTCATCAATATTGATGCCGTTGGGGGAGATGTTCATAGTCGGTCCACCTTGAAGGTGGGAATCTCACCGTTCCCGAACAACGTATCCTCCGGCACAATCATGTTTCTTAGGTTATCTAGGTCCATGTCTGTGAGAAGATTGGTGTTTTCACCTGACTTCGCATTTCTACGTAGCGCTCGAGACTCCTCGTACTCTTTGGCCATGCGGCGTCGAAGCAGTAATAACGCGACATCGGCTTCACTGTCGTCAAACTCTCGTCCTGCGGCGAGAAATTCTTTATGCAGCAAATCATGCTCTGTCAGGGTGAGGCCGTTTTGATACTTAGGGTTGGTGGCGTAGGCGCGTGCAGGTTGGCGTGGAGTGTCGGGGTGAGCGACCCAGATCTCGCCTAAATCTAACGGGTTGTAATAGCAAATCGCTAATTGTCCTTTTTTTAGTTTCGATCGGATTTCTTGCAGATCCGGTCCATACCAGCTTAAACATAAAAACTGTACTCGTCCGGCAGCGCTGATCGTTGCTGATTGAACAACTCGGCACAATGTATCCAGATCTTCTGCGGTAAATTTTTCCGGTGGAAGTTGGTTTTTTATTGCCCGCTCCCACGCCACCGTTGGCGGCATGTTTAGGGTGCGGTGTCTCTTTTTATGGTAGATATTCTCTATCCAATCCTCTGCGTGCCGATTCATACTGGCCATGGTAAACGCCGCTTCGCCTTCTGAGTTGTAGTACCGACGTTCGGCAGGACTAGACATAGTGGTGCCCGGCTGCTGATGCAACCACAGCTCAAATGTTTCAAAAAAACGTTCTATGCGGGCTCGCGCATTGGCGGTGTAGGGTGGACCTCGATTAAAAAGAATATTCAGTCGATCCAGAAAGTGCCGAATTGTCGCATTGACAAATTCAGCGCCATTATCGCTGTGCAGATAGATGGGCTTTCCCCGACGACGTTCTTCACCAGGCACTGCCTGCAATGCCTTTTTCAACGCGCGAATTGTTTTTTCTGCGCAGGGGTACGTTGTTGATAATTCCCAGCCGATGACACTTCTCGTTTTGATTTCAAAAATTACGGTCCACCAAAGAATTTTGCCCAACAGATTTCCCTTTTCATCGATAATGGCAATATCGAGAAGATGGTTGTCTATTTCTGCCAGTTCCAACAATTCCTGAGGTTCGTCGCTTAATTCACTTGAGTGGTGGTGTTTCTTTACATAATCCGTACCTTGACGGGCTTGATCACTCGTAAATTGACACAGTTTTTTTATCTTTCTCTGGATAGTAGACAGTGACGGTGTTTTCAGTAGTCGGGTGGAATAGCCCTCGCGAAGGCGGTTCATCAGAATAATCTGACCATGAATTAAACTATGAATAAAACTAGGTCTAGTAGGTGGTGTTATATCTTCATACTCTTGAGCAATAATTTCCCGAATAATAGCTTCGACCTTCGGTTCCAAGCGTTTGCCGCGTGGTAAGTAACTCTGTTCTTTCAGTAGGCAGAAGCGATCACAGTTGTGTTTTTTGTAGTGCGCGGTCCATTTATATAAAGAGTTATAGCAGGGCGGTGAGGGGTCGCCCATTTCAAGAGCAACCTGTTTAATCAGCTTCTTGGTGGCTTCTACGGGCAGTGCGCCGCCTAGTTGCTTGAGCGCGGCTTCGACGTAACGATATTTGCGCTGGGCGGCAATCACCTGCGGGTCTTGTGGGTTGAGAAAAGCTAAGGCATTGGAGCCTGCTCCCGGCGGACGGGCGTACTGCACAATAGTTTGATGAGACACCTCGCTCATCATTGCATCGACGGCCAGTGTTCGGGTGTACGGTCTCTCCAGATCCCTGAGCGTCACCAACTCCTCATCGACGTGAATAACCGCCATGATTCGGCCATTGACGAGGTATTGGCACCCAACGGTAGGCACATCTGGTGACTTACTCATGAGGCGGTGTCCAATCCACCATCAGGTCCAACGTCAAACGTTGGGTCAAGTCGGCAGTCAGTCGGCCCGTGAATAGGTTGTAACAGATTGTCCCGGTGTCGGGTGCCGCGCTGTCCTGGACCAGGTCGCCCAGCGTCATTGGCCACACACGCTGCTGCAGGTAGTGATAGAAATACATCTGCCGCTGTTCGTTGAAAGTATTCGAGCGGCTGTAGAGCGCTTGCAGGGTATGAAACATGGTTGACCCGGTAAGGCGTTGTTGGTCGCGGCGCTGAAAGGACCACCCCTCCTGGAAGCACAGCGCATGGAAGCTCTCCAGCTTGGTCAGGCGACTCTGCCGTTGCTTGGTGAAATCGTGCTTGACCTCAGTGAAGTAGCTATCCCCGTGCGTCAGCACCACGAGAAAATCCGGGGTATAGCGATAGCGCTGCCCCGCATCTATCCAGGTAAAGGTGTGAGGTTGTGTGTAGTACCTGACGACTTGGGGGGCAAACTCCAGCCAAATGCAGTACGCAGACTCCAATACCGAATGGCACTGCATCGAATGGCCATTTTTGCGGGACGGAAAGTCCACGAGAAAATTTTGCCGACGCCGCTGGCAGCAGGACCGCACGGGCCCATCGTCGAGGTCCATTGCCTTGGACGTGATGATCATCGTGCGACCTCCTCTAGTGATTCTGAGGGTCCCACCACAACGTGGTGGATGCGCATACAACTCGGCACTTTTTAGTGGGGCACTTTGTTCGTTCGTAAGTGGGACCTAAGTACCTCCAGCCATAACGGTCCGGCCATGCAGTAATTACCTCCCAAGCCGACGAAGCACTCGATATTTTTTTGAGCTTTTTCAGGTTGTCCGAACTGACGAAAGGGGAGTGTTTGGCCGACTTAGTGGCCTTCTCTTTTGGTCACGGGCTGAGAGTTCGACGTCAGAAGGAACTACTGAGGTCGATGTGGTGCACCGCCATGCTTATGAGCGAAGGAACGCGGTCCTTTCAGTCCATATGATCCAGCACTCGACAACTGATTCGTTGGGGGTGAAGTCTGCCCGTTCCGCGGGTAGTTGTTGAGGCCGGCGCGAGCTCGGCCAGGCCGGCCATTGGGATGATTCGCCAAGGCTTTTACCTTACCAATTACCCACTCGTACACCGCATACTTAGTGCAAATATGTACCCCGAGTACAAGGCGTGTCTGTGTATCGGACAGTATTACGATTTGCATAAGCCCATCCATAGCTCCGTCGACATGGATGTCGGGTGCCCATTTCGACAGCGATTCGACGCTGACCTTCATCCCGAGCGCACCCAGCAGGTAGCTGATCCACCGGTGTCCGTGATCACAAGAAAAATCCCCCGCGAACACGAAACTATCCCGACGAAACAAATTTAGGTTGGGGGGCGTGCTGGCCTGTTGAGAGGGATAGGGGCAGTGATGGAGGTTGGCCAGCGACAGCGTTGTTCGCAAAGGAAAGGCGTGGTGCCGAAGTACTTCATCGCGACCAGGTTGAGCGGCTGTCGGGTGCAGATAGCTCGATATAGGGTCCAGTAGGCGAGGCGAACCTAAAACAAATTCTGCACTGGCGCGACGTGCAGGCACTTCGCTTCGCAAACGATACCGATTGAGTATAGTGATCATGTTGGATAGTCCTCCCAGCGCGGTGCAGGCGTTTGCTGATCTCGGTGCGTTGTTAACATTACGCGAACTGATAACTGGGAAAGAACCCGGTCTGTTCGTCGAATTCGACCATGGCTTGAGCCTTCGCTTCATCAGTCATGTTTGGTCACTACGCTGGCGTAATCCGATGGGGTATCAGGATGGAATTGATACCGGCGGTTGCTGTCAGCCTCCAGAGCCACGGAAGGCGCGGGCAAACTCGGCCTCGAATTGAAATCGCCACGCTCCTCCGCGCGTCTCCGGGTTTTCAATTAGGTTTTGGTCTTCGCGCTGGCCAGTTCTCGTAATATCGCCACCCGCGCCTCGCGTGCCGCACTGAAGTTAGGTGATTGCTTTCTGGCTCTGAGCCGGACCTTGATCATTTCATGGCGGTGCAGGGTCAAACCATTCTGATAATCGGGATCAACCGCCGTGATTTCGAACAGTTCGTTTGGCGAACTGGGGTCGCAAACCCAGGCCTTGCCCAGCTCGGAAATGTCATACACCAGCCGCAGCGGCCTGGGTTTGCCGGGATACCGGGTGGCCAGATAATTCACTGCAGGGCCCGTCCAGCTGAGGCCTTTGAAGCGCAACCGGCCATTGTTGGGTTTTATGTAGGCGACACACAGCAGATGGGGATTAAGGTCTTCCTCACTGTACCTTTTTCGTTCGAAGGCAAGGGTATTGGCCTGGTCTTCTTCCCAGGCCTCTTGCGGGGATTTACCCAAGTCATTCTGGAAGCCTGGATGGTAGGCAGTCTGGAGCCAATCTTCGAAATTTTTCATGACGTCTTCCCGGGTAAGGGGGGTATTGGCTTCGGAGTCATAAGGATTCGCCGCCGGAAACGTTGTACCTGGCATGCAATGGGCGATGGATGTTCGTTCGTAAGCGGGACCTAGGTACCTCCGGCTATAACGGTCCAGTCATGTAGTAATTACCTTCCAGGACCAATGATGAGCTCGATATTTATTGAGCTTTTCGGATAACCCGATCTGATTGGAGGGGAGTGTGTGGGCGACTAAGTGCCCTCGTTCTTTTGCTCACGGGGCCGGTGACACACTTAAAAAGGGTTAAACGGTTAGCTTTGTAAAATATTACACCTACGTTATCTATCCGGTTCGGCGCCCGACGTTCGGTATTACTTGAAGAAATACAATAAGTTGGGTGGCTTGCAAGACAGTTAATCTACTGTTGTTGGCGATTTACTACGTAGCTCGTGGAGGTGTTGACACTTCGGGGATAGGTAATGGCACTGGTTGGTAGGGGCGACCTAACGGTTGAGTAGGCAGGTCAGTGCTGCTCGGCGTTTGATACCCGGGCCGGCGCTCCGTATCCGGTCGCGACTGGGTGGCTATGGCGGCATCGCTAAGTTGGTGTCGCGATATGAGTGAGGGTGCAGCTCTGTGGGAGAGGCCCGGTCAACGCTCGGGGGAAGACGTCATTGGAACGAGGCGGTGCGCCGCAGTCGGTGTCGCGCTGTGGGGGTGTCTGTTGATCACCCTCAGCAATGCCCGTGCAATACCTGAATGTGGGCTGCAGGCTTTTACTGACGGCTCGTCACGTTGCTCAAGCGACTGATGAGGTGGGCGGGCGGGGGTTATTGTTCCTTCATCATATTTTGCCGAGTGCTGAGTTGCTGCAGGAGCCGGGCATTTTCACGATTGAGCTCCAACAGCTCTGTTTGCATGCTCGAGAGTTGATCAGAGTTACGGCGTAGTTCTGCAGACAGATGCGCCACTTGTTGGGCGTGCTGCTGCACTAGGGTGTCCTGAATGTCCTGGCGCGCCAGGCGAAACTGTTCAAGGGTTTCAGTGGCATGCCGTTGCTCATTATGCAGTATTGCGATCTGCGTATGTTGTTCCTGCAACAGCCTGGTTAATTCTTCAGCACGTTGTTGCGCCAGCGATAGCTCCGAGGCTTGTTGGCTCAGTCGCACCAGGTCTTCTTCTCGCTGTTGCTGGGCGTAGTGCAGCCGCGTCTCCAGTGTCTCCAGGTTGCGCTGCTGCTCCTCCACGCGCTTTTGCGCACTTTGCCACTGTGCTTGCAGCTGATTGTTCTCTAGGGAAAATTGCGCCTGGGCTTGGGTTAATTGCTCCTCGGCCTCAGCGTGCAGTTGTTCGCTCAAGCTCAACACCAGCTGCGCCAGCGGCTCGCTGAGGCGTTCAAGCGTGGCCTTGGGTTTTTCTTCGAGCTCTTTCAGGTAGTGGGAGATGGTGGTGTAGGAGCCGGTATTGCCCAGTGCGATGCGCACCGCGTCGATGGTGGGGCGCTTGCCTTGGGCCAGCAGGGAGGTTTTGGCGTGCTGCACCAGTTGCTTGTTGATGCCTTCGCGCGCCATAACGCCTCCCCCAGTTTTTTGACCTGTATTACGTTGCATGTAATTACAGTGTACAAAGCCAGAAATCGAACGCTTGTTGGTCAGGGCTTTTGACCCGGGATAACTCGGGGTTATCCCGGGTCATGACCGTTCATCTGTGTTTTGCGCCTCGTCGACGGTATGGAGAGCAGTGCTGGCAGGATTATTAGCCACGAGACAGGGAGGAGTGCCGGGCGGGCTCGCGTCACGAAGGGCGGGCAGACTCCAGCGTCGTGTCACTGAGTTACATCCTTACATAATATAATACCGTGTTACAGCGAGTGCCAGAATCGGATTAGGGAATACCAGTATCAGGAGCAGGGTGTCACCCCCGTAATCATTTACCCAGGTTCGTGAGTTTGTCGGCGCACGCCGCATTGCTGATCTGGTGCAATTACCCAAGGCCAATGATCCGTCTGTCGAAGCGGCCATGGAGTTGCTCAGTACGTTGATTTCTTCGTTCTTCGTCGACGACGACATTCGTTTTCTGCATTTGGCAAAGATGGTCGAACTCACACTGCGGCATGGCACCACGCCAGGCAGCGGTTACGGTTTTGCCTGGTTTGGGGTGATGATTGCCGAGCGCTATGGCGAATATGTGGACGGGCAGGCCTTCGCCGAAGTGGCGCTTGAACTCACCGACAAGCACGGCTACGAAGCAGGGCGCACAGGCACGCTGGTGGCGCTCGATCAGGTCAGCCCGTGGACCCGACCAATGGCGTACGCTCGACAGAAGGCCTTCGCAGCATTCGAGAGCGGCCAGGCCGGCGGCGACCTGGGCATGTCCTGTTACGCCTGCAACCACATCGGTTCCGACCTGCTGTTCATGGGCGAACCCTTACAAGGGGTGTTGAACGAACTGGAGCATGGGTTGGCGTGGGTGCGGCAATTTCATTACATCGATATCGAGCGCATCCTGCTGGCGCAACAGGCTTTTGCCACCGATCTGCGGGACGGGCGCCCGCATCGGCCGTTCGCCGAACTGGATGGCATCGAACTTGACCGCTTCGGCCCTATCGACCGTACCCGTGTGTCGCAGCCGACGCTTTTCTGGTCGTGGCTGTATTCAGGCATGTCGGCGTTTTATTTTGGTGATATCCCTTATGCATTGAGACGTTTCGAAGAAGCCGCCGCGCTCGCCTGGTCCATTCCGGCGCATATCAATCTCGCCGATTACTACCTGTTCTACAGCCTGGCGCTGGGTAGTGCGCAAGCGCCGGGCGAGGTGGCGGAAAAACTGGAAACACTCGAGCGGCAACGCCTGCGGTTCCTGCCGTGGGTCGAACTCAACCCGATAACCTTCCGCAACAAACTGTTGCTGATCGAGGGGGACATTGCCTGTTTGCGCGGTCAGGAGCTGGTAGCTATCCGTTGTTTCGATCAGTCGCAGATCGCTGCGGCGGCGGCAGGTTTCATCCATGAGCAGGCGCTGGCCCATGAACAGCTGGCCGCTATCTGCCTGGCCAACGGGCTGGTGTCGGGCGCCAACCACCACCTGCGTGTCGCGCGCGATTGCTACAACCTGTGGGGCGCCAACAGCAAGGCACGCCTATTGGAAACCTTGCATCCGTTTCTGAGTGCGCAGCCATCGTTCGAACCGGTCCGGCCCATGACCCAGGTTCGCCTCGATCTTGAAGTGGGGATCGAAGCGGCGCGTGCACTGTCGCAGGAAGTTCTGCTCGAGCGCCTGGTCGAAACCCTGATGAATCACTTGATGATTCAGGCCGGCGCCGACAATGGCGTGCTAATGATGGTCAGCGGTGCCGACCTGCAACTGGCTGCGACGGCTTCGGTCGAAGCGAGCAATGTGCGGGTCACTCTGGCCTGCGCGCAACCGCTCGAACAGGTGGCGCCGGCCTCGGTGCTCAACGCCACGATGCGCACGCGCACGACCCTGTTGCTCGACGATGCCCGGGCCGATTGTCCCGAGGCCTACAGCACCGATCTGCAACAGCGCCAAGTGCGGTCGGTGTTATGCCTGCCGTTGCTCAAACAAGGCCTGTTGATCGGCCTGGTCTATCTGGAAAATAGCC
This sequence comes from Pseudomonas sp. GL-RE-29, assembly GCF_019947275.1. Classification (NCBI taxonomy): domain Bacteria; kingdom Pseudomonadati; phylum Pseudomonadota; class Gammaproteobacteria; order Pseudomonadales; family Pseudomonadaceae; genus Pseudomonas; species Pseudomonas sp. GL-RE-29. Next base: position 76,903 of record NZ_JAGYGD010000025.1, on the reverse strand, counting down.
TGGTCCCCAAACTGTTCAACGCCCAGCGCCTGACCATGCTGGAAATTCTCGCCTCTCAGGCCGCGGTGTCACTGCAAACCGCCAAGCTGTATGAAAAGCTGGTCGAGGATAACCGGCTACACGCGCAAATGGAGGCAGACTTGCGCAGTTCCCGCGCGGAACTGGCGCGTAGCTCGCATCTCAAGGTCATGGGCGAGCTTTCTGCTTCGATTGCCCATGAAATCAGCCAGCCGCTGCTGGGCATCGTGACCAATGCCTCGGCCAGCCTGCGGTGGCTCAAGCGTGATCTGCCCGATCTGGAGGAGGCGATTCAAGGGCTAGAAGACATTCGCTCGGACAGCGCCCGCGCCGCCGACATTGTCCAGGCGCTTCGCGTACTCGCCAAGCAAGCGCCGTTGCAGCGGTTGCCGGTACAAATCGATAGCTTGATCGCAGAGGTCGTGCGCTTGAGCGCCACCGATCTGGCTAACCGCAACGTGCGCCTGGAAACCCGGCTCGATGCGCAATGTCTGGATCCGGTCGACGAGGTGCAGATCCAGCAGGTTGCGTTCAACCTGATCACCAATGCGCTGGAGGCCATCTGCGGAGCAGAGTTGCCCAATGGATGCATCATCATCAGCTCAGCGGTGAAGGACGCTCATGTCGAGGTCTGTTTCCAGGACAACGGGCCCGGAATCGACGCACAACGGCGCGAGCAGATCTTCGATGCTTTCTTCACCACCAAAGGCAGCGGCATGGGAATGGGCCTGGCTATCTGCAGGTCGGTGATCGGCGCGCACGGTGGAACGCTGGTGGTCCAGGACAGTGATCGGGGGCCCGGATTTGCTTCAGCCTGCCACTGGCACCCGCCAGCGCTGGATAAAAAAGGCCGCATAAGCGGCCAAAGGGGAGGAGTTCGTTTTGTCGCCTTCGATCAGTTCACGGCGTGCAGTAGCTGCGTGCGCGACTGTCCCAAGCTGTCGACCAAGCTATCGCGAATTCTCCAGTGGGGTCTCTCCCGATCAATCACTGGTGACGGGGTAGGGTGGCTCTTTGCAAGAGCAAAGGCCCGGCGCCATGCCTTGGGTGTTATCCCTTCCAGACGGCTGAGGGTGCGGGTGAAATGCGAGTGGTCCGAGAAACCGCATTCATAGACGACATCGGTGATCGGCATCGTGGTAATGAGCAGGCTTTTGGCTTTTTCGATTTTCATCATCACTAGCCAGCCTTGCGGCGAGTGGCCGGTAACCTTTTTGAACGCCCGGGAAAAATGGCTACGGGACAGGTTGCAGTGTTCGGCAATGTCGCTGATGCGCACGCAGCTGCCCAAGTCACGCAGCATCAGCTCCTTGGCCCGGCGTTCCTGCCAGCTGGACAGGGCGCCCAACGGCCGTACAACTAAAGGGCCTGGATGTTTCGTATTCACCGATTGCGGGTTCATGGTAGCTCTCCTTATCGTTCAGGAAAGTCTGTCCGCCGGCGACATTTAAAGTCCTTAAGCAAACCTTAAGAGTTATGAAGCGAGCCTCGTCACAGGCGTTGAACAGCACACCGCTATAGGCGGTTGAACCGTTGCAGATTTTCGACAGATCGGATGATCAACGTCCATTCATATGCAGTGTCATACCCCTGCGCTAAATCAGCACATCGCTGCAATTTTCACGGTGTTGGGCTGGTGCATGATCGAATTTACTCGGCTGACGTGATTAGCCGTTTTCTGACTCGATCAAAGGTGAGGCATGAAGCATTCTCTGGTTTGCACACTGCGTGGATTAAGCTTGGCATTCGTACTGACATCGGTTGGCGCCCAGGCTCAGGCGCCGATTCAGGCCACTCAGGTCCCAGGCTACTACCGGTTGGCGGTGGGGGATTACGAAGTGACGGCGCTGTTCGACGGTTACAACGATCTTTCACCGAAGCTGCTGAAGGGCATGAGCCAGAGTCAGATCCGCGCGCTGCTCGCCCGTCGTGCGATTGAAGCACCGGGCGTGCAAACGGCGTTCAACGCCTTCCTGGTCAATACTGGGAAACAACTGATCCTGGTCGACACCGGGGCAGGGCAGTGCATCGGTGCAACCGCCGGCCAGCTCTCGGCCAACATGCAGGCCGCCGGTTACAAACCGGAGCAGGTCGATGCCATCCTGCTTACGCACTTGCATCTGGATCATGTCTGCGGTCTGGTGGATGGTCAGCAGCAGCCGATCTTCGCCAATGCCTCGGTGTATGCCGCCAAGGCCGAAGCCGATTACTGGCTAGACCCGCAGGCGCTGGCCAAAGCTCCGGAGGCAGCCAAAGGCTTCTTCAAGATCGCGCAGGACTCCACCGCACCTTACATCGCCGCGGGGCGCTTCAAAACCTTCGCCCCGGGTCAGTCGCCGTTGCCGGGTGTGGTCGAGGCTCAACTGGAGAGCGGACACACGCCCGGCAGCAGCACGTACCGCTTCACCTCCCAGGGGCAGAGCATCCTGTTCATGGGGGACCTGGTGCACAACCTCGCCGTGCAATTCCTGCACCCGGAGGTGTCGATCGGGTTCGACGTTAACAATCAGCAAGCCATCAAGAGTCGCAATCAGGTCTTCAGTGCCGCTGCCGCGAGCAAGACCTGGGTGACGGCCGCGCACTTGCCGTTCCCCGGTATTGGTCATATCAGCGCCGTGGACAAGCATTTCGAGTGGGTGCCGGTGGAATACGGGCCGTACAAACGAGCGGCCAACGTTCCGCTGATCGAGTAACGCCCGCTGTACCTGCGCCTGACTCAACAACTTGTCGGCGCTGTTTCTAGATATTCAAACTCAAATAACTAAAAAGGATTACTCATGGACTTCATTCAGAAAACGCTGGCCATCACCCTTCTGGCTCTTTCCATAGACCATGCCATTGCCGCAGGCAGTCCGGGCGTCGAACACAATACCCAGGCCTTCCTTGATGCCCTGGCGGCCGGTGGCGGAAAACCGCTGGAGCAACTGAGCCCGAAGGACGCACGTGCGGTTCTGACCGGTGCACAGGCCTCGGTGAAGGTTGATCTGTCTGGCGTCGAAGTGAGCGATCGCTCAATCCAAGCGGGGGAGTTAAGCATCAAGCTGAAAATCGTCCGTCCGGCCAAGGTCAAAGGTGAGTTGCCAGTCTTCATTTTTTTCCACGGTGGCGGCTGGGTCTTGGGCGACTTCCCAACTCACCAACGCCTGATTCGCGACCTGGTTGTGGGCTCCGGCGCCGTCGCGGTGTACGTCGATTACACGCCGTCCCCAGAGGCGCAGTACCCGACTGCGATCAATCAGGCCTATGCCGCGACCCGTTGGGTGGCAGAGCATGGCAAGGACATCGGTGTCGACGGAAAGCGGCTGGCGGTAGCGGGCAACAGTGTTGGCGGTAACATGGCGGCGGTCGTGGCGTTGATGGCCAAGGAGCAACAAGCCCCGGCCCTGCGCTTTCAGTTACTGATGTGGCCGGTGACCAACGCCGGGTTCGACAATGGCTCGTATCAGCAATTTGCCGAGGGCCACTTCCTGACGAAGGGCATGATGCAGTGGTTCTGGGACAACTACACCACCAACCCGGCGGAGCGCGCACAGATCCATGCCTCGCCGCTCAACGCCAGTGCCGAACAGCTTAAGGGCCTGCCGGCAGCCCTGGTGCAAACAGCCGAGTTCGACGTGTTGCGTGATGAAGGCGAAGGTTATGCCCGCCACCTGGATGCGGCCGGGGTGCCGGTCACCTCAGTGCGCTACAACGGCATGATCCATGACTTCGGCTTGCTCAATCCGCTGAACTCGATTCCCGAGGTCAAGGCTGCGGTGCGTCAGGCAGCACTTGAGCTCAAAACGCATCTGAACTGAGCCCCAAAAATGGAGCCTGCCGTGCGGCAGGCTTCTCATTGATCTGGCCTCACTCAATACATTCAACGCTTCCGAAGGCCACTGACCGCATTGTTGTCTGGACCGTCCAAGTAACGGTTAGCAATGCATTTCGAATGCCACCTGATGAGTAAGAAAAAATGACGAAATTACTGGTTCTCTATTATTCAATGTACGGACACATCGAAACCTTGGCGCAAGCTGTCGCTGAAGGTGCTCGCAAAGTTCCGGGTGTTGAGGTCACGCTCAAACGTGTTCCGGAAACCATGGATCCCGAGATCTTCAAAGCAGTACACGGCAAGACAGGGCAACAAGCCGCAGTCGCTTCGCCAAGCGAGTTAGGTGACTATGACGCGATCATTTTTGGTACGCCAACCCGCTTTGGCAATATGGCCGGTCAGATGCGAACGTTCCTGGATCAGACCGGCGGGCTTTGGGCCAAAGGTGTCCTGATCGGCAAGGTTGCCAGCGTTTTTACCTCAACAGGTACTGGCGGCGGTCAAGAATCCACGATTACATCCACCTGGACGACCCTGGCGCATCACGGCATGGTTATCGTGCCGATTGGCTATAGCGATCCGGCACTTTTCGATATTTCTCAAGGTGGCGGCGGCACACCTTATGGCGCGTCAACCATTGCCGGCGCTGACGGCTCACGTCAGCCAGATGCCCGCGAAATGGGAATTGCCCGACACCAAGGGGAGTATGTGGCGAAGATCGCCGCAAAACTCGTTGGGGCTTGAATGACATTGTCAAAACCCGACTGAAAAGTGGTGATAACGCCCATCAGCCTAAAAGCCCAGCCCCGCTGGGCTTTTCATAGGTCACGCTCACGTTCGCTCGAAAAGCACCTTTGGTATTGGGGATGTTGATGTCCACCACCATGGTCGCCTGCAATTATGTCGATGCTGATTGGATGATCGTGGCAATCAGGGCACAGGCCTATTTCGGTGTCCCTTCCAAATAGAGGTCGCAGAATAAGTGTCGACTGTCCGCGTCACTTCCACTCGAATGGAAGCATGTCTGTCAGATTGTCGATGCCTGTCCCGGCTGGCGCTGAAAAAGAACCGTGATCGTACTTAGTGACCAGGCCGGTGTCGGTAATGGAGGTTGAGTCAATAGGGAGTGACTGCTAATGGGCCGATTCTTGCCTGTCGTCACTGCTATCGTTGGGTCGAAAGATGCCTGTCAGGTGGGGCTGTAACCGCCTTGAGCAAACACTGTGGCATGCATCGAACGGTTCAGTAGGTCCGGCTCGCAAGCTGTATGCTGAGGTCTTGATTCAATATATAGGTAGAGGCCAGCAATGAAGATCACGGGAAAAGTCGAGATCGAGACAATCATTGACGTCTTGTGTGATGCATGCAGCAGTTCCACGCGTTCTGAGAATGGCGGACTTCAATACGCCAGCCTCCAAGCTCATTGGGGTTATGGCACTAAACATGACGGCGAACGATATGAGTTGCAACTCTGTGAGGACTGCTTCTTCAAGACCATTGCTTACCTAAAGCAGGAACGGCGGACCGAGAATTTTTTCAGCGACAAAGCTGCTGACGCCGCTGATGATTTTGGCTTGGTCGCAAGGAATGATTTCTTCGGAGACGAGGGGAGTCGTTAGGCGTCGATTGTTTATCCGTCTACGCACCGATCCCGAACAACAGGCGCTTATGGAAAGCGTCTGTTCTTGGCCATTTCTGTCCATCACGGGAGGCAGAAAACGGCCAATAAAAGACACTCAAAGAGCGTCATGAACGATCAGGTTCTCAGCTCATGAAATCATCCAGCTGTCGTATCATCGTCTTATCGACAGATCGGAGGTTGATATGGGAAATGGTCAGGGCGAAAGGGTCATTGTCATTGGTGCAGGCATCGTTGGCGCGTCATTGGCGTATCACTTGGCAGGTAAAGGCGCGAACGTCACCTTAGTGGAAGCTGAAGATATAGCTTCAGGAGTGACTGGCAGTTCATTCGCTTGGCTTAATGCTTCACACCCCGAACCTGACCCAATTGCGCAACTGCGCGGTTCTGCCATCAAAGAGTACCGCCGACTCGAAACGCAGCTGCCTGGTCTGGAGATAAGATGGACAGGTGCCTTGTCTTACAGCGCCATGGCGATTGAAGGGCTGCCGATCTCAGGTCATCAAGCTTCGGCAAAACTGGTGTCTCGATCGCAGATTCTCGACCTTGAACCAAATATCAAGAAACCTCCCCAGTCCGCTCTATATAAGCCTGAAGAAGGAGCGCTGGACGCAGTCGCGGCTACGCATGCGTTGATCGCAGGTGCCGAGGCATATGGGGCGAAGATTCTCACTCAGACGCGAGTGCTCGGTTTTGTTACCCAGAGCGCAACGGTGATAGGAGTCGAAACAACAATAGGTGTCATCGATGCCGATATTGTCGTATTGGCAGCGGGGACAGGCACCACGAAGCTGACAGACATACTCGGAATGTCCTTGCCAATAGAGGCCTCGCCTGCCATTTTCATCCGTTACAAGTCACAACCCAACCTCGTGCACACCCTCATATCCAGCCCTGAAATGGAAGTGCGGCAAAGTTCGGATTGTGAGTTGCTCGCGGCGGAAGATTATCTGGACGATGCCGTGGAAAATCAGCCGGCAGCGATAGCGCTTCGAACTGCTAAGACAATCCAGAACGAACTCCATGGTGTTGTTTCCATAGATCCGGAATGGGCTTGTGTCGGACTCAGGCCCATGCCTGGGGATGGCATCCCCATCATCGGTTATCTTCCCAATGTGGGTGGCGTCTACGTTTGTGCAATGCATCCTGGAATTACTTTGGCGGCGATAGTGGGACGTCTGGCGAGTGAGGAGATCATCGATAAGAAGGCGTCCATTGCCCTTCGCCCATGCCGGCCCGATCGATTTTTGGAGGCGTAGGAGACCCCTCTTGTGGGCAGCAATCGGCAAAAACAGCCATCTGAATAACCGTGCTTGTATATTCCCGACAGGCAGATTTCACTGCCCCTGCGAGAACACGGAGAAGTACATTCTTGGATCAGAAAAATGGCCATCGTGCCAACGCCGACTGGGTAATCCGCAGTGTTCAACCTGGTGGGATCGAACGTATCGAAGCGTGGTTCGGTAGCCACGGCTACGATCCGCATCGACACGACACCTACTCGATTGGTCGTACATTGGCGGGCGTACAGAGCTTTCACTATGGAGGATCGCTGCGCCACGGAGTTCCCGGCAATACGCTCGTGCTTCACCCTGACGAACTTCACGACGGTATGGCTGGCACCGATGCTGGATTTCGTTATCGAATGGCCTACGTTGATCCGGCATTAATCCAGAACGTTTTGGGCGGAGAACCGCTGCCCTTTATCATTGGGGGGCTTTCGAGCGATCCGCGTTTGTACCACGCCAGTGAAGCATTCGTGCAAGCGGTGAACCATCCACTGGAGCCTCTGGAGGAACAGGACGCGCTGTATGACCTGGCGATTGCGTTGCGTGCGGTCGGGGGCAAGCCGCGAGGGCGCAAGCGTCTGGATTACCGCGCAGCCGAGCGTGCCAGAGCATTCATTTTCGAACACTTGCACTCATGCATTACGCTGGAAATGCTGGAGAATGCTAGCGGGCGTGAGCGCTGGAGCCTGTCACGCGATTTCCGGACGCTTTACGGTACGAGTCCGTACCGGTTTGTCACCCTGCGCCGTCTGGATCGGTTCCGTGCATTGGTGCTGGACGGTTTCACCTTGGTAGATGCCGCTCTCGCTGCGGGTTTCCACGATCAAAGTCATATGACGCGACATTTTACGCGATGCTACGGTGCCCCACCCATGCGTTGGCTGGAACGATTGCGGGCCGCACGCTGACTTGCAGGATCGTACAAGAACGCCCGACTCATGGCTCGATAGGCTGACGACTCCAACGATAGAGGAACCGTCATGTCTGAATCACGTCACCCACAAGCATCACTCCCGGTAAACCTGGTGCATAAGGCTTCGCTTATCGAACAACAATGGAGCCCCAGGGTTGTTGCGGAAATGAATGACTATCAGTTTAAAGTTGTGCGAATCGAAGGAGAATTCATCTGGCATTCACACCCCGAGACCGACGAGGCATTTCTTGTACTGGAAGGCACCTTGCGCATTGACCTGCCGGATGGCTGCGTCCATGTAAGTCCGGGCGAACTCTATGTGGTGCCGCGCGGCGTAGAACATAGAACTGCTGCACAAGGTGAAGCAAAACTGATGATGATCGAGCCTCGAGGCATTTTGAACACGGGCCATGAAGATGGCGAAAGAACTGCTTTGAACGATGTCTGGATATAGTTCAGCGCCTTCGTGCATGATGCCGACGCTGGCCGAAAGCAGATGATCGCGGATGACTGCTATTGGGCCGTTTTCTGCCAGTCGAGAGAGGCAGAGAACGACCCAGAGTGTGTAAAAACGCTTTGTCAAAATTGAAGTTTGTGCATCTATGCGAAATCTGAAAATTATCGGCTGCTCAGCCGATCTAGATTTTGCGTAGAAACGTGATTTTCACGTCCAACATTGGGCTCCAATCGCGCTGAAAAACGTTTTTACACCGCCTCGACCCGTAGTGGTCGCCTTGAAAGCCTCTGAGGTTCTGCGACAGTGCAGTTGTATCAAGCAGCGCCATTGCAGCCCGCTTCTTCATTCAGACTTATCCACTCTTCGCAGTGTGTATCGAGATCGACAGTTGCGTGGATCTGAAACCCGAAGGCTCTAGAGTCGCGTCATAGAGCATTGTGATCTTTCGGCTGGCCCAACGCAGTTGGGGTGTGTGGCACGGTGGTTTGCCAGCTCAACGAAAATCGCATTGATTGAGCTGGCAGCCTTCGCTAGCGAATTTTAAGCGGTAGCGAATTCAGAAGCAGGTTTCTTCTGCCTGATGGTCATGATGATTGCCGCAGCAAACAAGCACAATACACCAGCTGTGAAAAACGCTGGTAGGTAGCTAAGCAGATTTACTCGGGACCACCCAGCTCCGTAAGCAGCTACCGCAGCACCAATTTGGTGGCCTGCGAATACCCATCCGAACACCAAACCAGCACGCTCTGGCCCGAACTTGTTGACGGCGAGGCGAACTGTGGGTGGCACGGGGGCAATCCAGTCGAGTCCGTAGAATATAGCGAAGACGGACAAACCGAAGATCGTGAAGTCTGAATACGGTAGTGCGATCAGCGATAGGCCGCGCAATCCGTAGTACCAAAACAGCAGGTGCCGGCTGTCGTAACGGTCTGAAAGCCATCCTGAGAGAACAGTGCCAATCAGGTCAAACACCCCCATGGCTGCAAGCAGCCCCGAAGCTTGGATCTGGTTAATACCGAAGTCGCCGCACAGCGGAATCAGATGGACTTGAACCAAACCAGCGGTACTCGCGCCACAGATAAAAAAGGTGGCGAATAGAACCCAGAAGACACGCGTTTTGGATGCATCACGCAGCGTATGCAAAGTCGCCATAAACACTGACTCGCCACTTGCGACAGGCTCAACGATTGGACCAGTGTTCGTGTCGCCGTATGGTCGCAGTCCTAGATCGCTCGGACGGTCGCGCATGAACATGAGCACTGCGAACGCCGCCAGGGCAAGCAGCGTAGAGAGCAAAACGAGCGCCCAACGCCAGCCATAATGTTCGGTAACGCTTGCGAGCAGCGGCATGAAAACAAGCTGGCCTGTGGCGTTACTCGCGGTCAACACACCGATCACAAGACCTCTGCGCTGGTCGAACCAACGCGATGACACGACAGCCCCCAGTACCAAGGCGGTCATGCCTGCGCCTACACCAACACCTACTCCCCATAATGCAATTAACTGCCAGACCTGCGTCATATTGAGCGACACAAGAAGACAGGTCATTATCAAGGTGATAGCTACAACCGTGACATTGCGCGGCCCATATTTGCTCATTAATGCAGCCGCGAACGGAGCCGTCAGTCCAAATAAGACAAATCGAATCGAAAGTGCTGATGAGATGTCCGTAGTGTTCCAGCCAAATTCCATCTGCATGGGGACGATGAAAATGCCGGGCGCACCTACCGCTGCTGCACTTACCAGGGCAGCCATAAATGTTACGGCGATCATGGCCCAGGCATAGTGGGATCCTCGTCGCGCGAGGAGGTTGGAGAGCCATTCTGAAAGCATAGGTACCCCTTAAATTTTCACTTGGAGATTAGAAAGAGAACTGTCAGGTGGCTTGGTTTGATTGAAAGCAATCCCGTTAATGGCCCGAGCGGGACCTTATTGCCGAAATTCTTTCTTATAAGCGCGAGCGATCCGTCCCTGATACTTCAGTAACTAGTGCGAGAGGTGGGATAGGATCTGCAAGGTCGCTGAAAACCCAGGAGCCTGAAGGCAACTCGGCGGAAGCAGCCGCCGATGAAGCGGCGCCTCCAAGCCTTTTACTCTTCCAGAGCAAATATTTGCCTAGCCCATACGGGATTGGCCGATAGCACTCTAGATTTGTGTGAAGCCGCCATCCACGAACATTTCCGAGCCCGTAGTGAAGCTACTGTCGTCGGAAAGTAGGAAAACGGCTGCTTTGGCGATTTCTTCAGAACGGGCCATTCGACCTAGTGGAATGGTCGATGCAATCCGGGTCTTGATCTGAGCGGTCTGCTCGGCTCCTCCCGGTGAATCGAATGCGGGAGTATCGGTGGGGCCAGGACTAATCGCGTTAACACGGATGTTACGAGACTTGAGGTCATTGGCCCACGACCGTGCAAATGATCGAACCGCCGCCTTCGAAGCTCCGTAGATGCTTCGACCTGGGTTGCCTTTTGACCCAGCAACGGATGCCATCAGCAGAACGGAAGCGCCGTCCGACAACAACGGTAAAGCGCCCTGTACGGTAAACAAAGTGCCGCGCACGTTCACGTCAAAAACACGATTGTACTGCTCGATGTTGATCGCACCCAACGGCGCGCTGGCTTGAGCTGCCGCATTGGCAAATACCATGTCGAGCCGGCCTTTCTCTTCGGTGATGAGTTTAAACAACCGATCCACGTCATCAAGATTACTCGTGTCGCCCTGGACCCCTGTCACATTGCGACCGATCGAACGGACAGCTTCATCCAGATTAGCCTGGCGACGACCCGTGATGAATACGTGCGCGCCTTCTTCGACCAGCAAGCGTGCTGTCGCCAAACCAATGCCAGAGGTGCCACCGGTGACGAGTGCAATTTTCCCTTCAAGTTTTTTCATGCTGTATTCCCCAGTAATTTCAGCCGAGCCATCCGCGTGCTGCGGCGACTAGATGTTGTAGCCGCCATCGGCATCGATGATCGTGCCAGTGATGTAGGACGCGGCAGGGCTAGCTAGAAAGAGAATGGGTGCAACGACTTCTTCCAGTCGGCCAAATCGCGGGAAACACAAGCGCTCTACCAACGGCGCCAAAGCGTCGCGCAGATGCGCGTTGAGGTCGGTTTTCATAAACCCAGCGTGCACCACGTTGACGGTAATGTTGCGCTCGGCCAAGTCACGGGCGACCCCTCTGGAATAGCCATCGATGGCTGCACGCAATGCCGCGAGATCGGCGATACCCGACATGCCAGGTCGGTTGCCCAGATTAGAACCGATCATCACGATTCGTCCCTGGTCGCTAAGTACTTTGGACGCCGCACGCACAGTGGCCATGAACCCCGAAAGCGTAACGGCCCAGAAGCGATCGAATGCTTCGGCGTCGCGGGCGGGATCATCGACTCTACCCAGTTGATCGATGGAGGCGTTGTTGATGAGGATGTCGATACGGCCGAACTTGGCCATTACTCGATCAATGAGCGATTGCGCGGCGTCGACGTCCGCCTGATCCGCTTGAAATGCTTCGCCTCGCACGCCTTTAGCGGTGACGTACTCGATCACGTTGAGTGCCTGCTCTTCGGCGAACACGTAACTGATGGCTACGTCTGCGCCTTGCTCGGCGAGGGCCTTGGCGGTCGCGGCGCCTAAGCCGCGCGACCCGCCAGTTACCAAGGCGACTTTGCCGGTAAATAATTTTGTCATGCTGAATCCCGTAATGGCTGAAGACATTCGTTGATGAGTCTTGAGCCAAAAATAACCGGGAGAAGGGCGGGCGATAATTGCCCGAGCCACGATAAAACCTATCGATAGGCGGAATAAATCAGCATGACATGAACACGGCCGGTCGGGTCAGGCCAGCATGTGCTTGGCGACCTCGTCAGGCAGATCGAACTGCGGCCAATGTTCTGCATCGAGTGTCGTCAGCGTCGCGTGGGGACAATGGGCGGCGATATCTTTAGCGACGGCAGTGTTGAGGTACTTGTCCAGACCACCCCAGATCAGTTTGACCGGCTTATTGAATTTAGCCAGTTCAGGAAGGCGCCGGTCATTTGCCGCAAGGTTTGCGTACGCATTCCCGGTCATGGCCAGGAAGGCGGGCATTGCACTCGGCTGCTGGGTGAAGTTGTGCGCAATGATAGGTTGCAACACCGTTTCGAAGCGCGTCCTCATTGCCGGCGTCATGTTGGCCAACAGTAGGCCCTGCTGAAAATTGAAGAGGTAAGCTGCTTGCTTAGGGTCCGTCATCATCGCGTGGGCCAAAAGCTTGGTTTTCGGATTGCAGCACAGTTCAATGAAGTCGGGAAAGGCCAATACTGAGGCGTTTGCGTAATAACAGTTGAGCAGTATGAGAGAGGCAACGCGGTCCTGATTGTCCAGTGCGAAGTTAACCGCTGCCGGACCCCCTGCGTCGTGCCCAACAGGGATGACTGAATTCAATTTTAGATCATTGACTACAGCGTTGAAGTCGGACAATTGCTGTTCAAAATCGTACCGGAAGTTTGTTGGTTTGTCGGACGCGCCGAAGCCAAGAAAATCGAAAGCGATGACGCGTCTGCCAGCGGCGCTCAGGCGTGGCGCCAAGTCTTCGTAGATACGACAGTTATCGGGAAAGCCATGCAGTAGGACATAAGCAGGTTCTTTGCCGGGATAGTCGCGAACGTAGATTCGATGGTTTTCCCTCAATACGATTTTTTCAGTGAAACCTGATGCGAGTTTTGGGTTACTGAGAGGTGCCGGCGACTCTGAGGTGGCTGCCCAAGCGGAGCCATGATTGATCGCCGCCATTGCTGCTGCCAAGAGCATGGATTGCTTGAGTACGTCGCGGCGTGACAACTCACTGCGCTTGAGGCTTTTCATTTTTATTCCCCGTTTTGTTCCAGTGCAAATCAGCCACTTGGGAATGGGTTTCCAGTTCAATGGAAATCCAGCAGCACCTGCGATTGCTCAGCAACAGATAACGAGCAATAGCCTTCATGATTTATTGAAGGCGGTCACTATGAATGTGTCAAGGCAGAACGTCGTCATCGGGGCGCCCCGCGATCAACGTGATCAAGCGCGAAGTTTTTCAGAGAGGATGAGCCTGCGCATGACACAGGCTCAACTCACCGTCTTCATACGTCGAACAGATCTTTGTAAAGAGTGACGAACTCTTGCACGGTCATTGGCGCTTGTCCGGTGACTTCTCGAATGATCTTGTCTTCGCCTTCGAACACACCATGCTGGTAATCCAACGCTACTTCGACCAGATGTTGAACGACGAATGGAGGTAAACCTGCTTCAAGCAGTTCGTGTTTATATTCTTCAAGACTGATTTGCTGATAGGCGATCTTGCGCCCCAGCACCTCGCCGATAGCGTCGGCGACACCTTGCTGATTCAACTCGGTAGGGCCATGCAGGGTGTAGGTTTGGCCTTCATGTTGGCTCGGATTTTCGAGAATGGCGGCAATCAGACGGGCTTGATCCTCAGCGGCGATTGGGGTGTGGCGGCCTTCACCAAATGGTAGGCGGATCTCACCTTTTTCCAAGATGTGCGAGCGGAAATGGGGATAGATCAGCCACTGTGCAAAATAGGTTGGGCGTAGGTGAGTCATTGCCAGTCCTGACCAATCGAAAACCCGCTCTGCCGTCCAATGATCAAGCGCCGCATTGCTCTTGGCTTCGCGTCTAGCGGAAATCTGCGACATGTTGACGACGGCTTCGACGGCGGCTTCCTTCGCTGCTTGGGCGAAACGAGCAGTCGCATCAATCAAGCCTGGGGTAATTGGGTATACGAAGTACGCGGTGCGAACACCTTGAAGTGCGCTGCGCACGGCGTTCAAATCCAGCAGATCACCGAGCACCACTTCGGCGCCCATTGCATGAAGCTCTGCCGAACGTTCATCTTCCTTGTGCACTAGGGCTCTGACCGGAACACCTTTAGAGGTGAGGATTTCAACAGTTCTACGACCGGTGTACCCAGTAGCGCCTGTTACGAGAATGGTAGCTTGCGTCATGTTGGTAGCCTCAGGTTATGGTGCAAAAGCTTAAATATTACTCTCGTAATAAATATAGATGTTAAGTAACATCTAAGTCAAACACCATTGATCAGGATTTTTGGCATGCGCAAATCACGGCAGGAAACCAGCGAGACGCGGCAACGAATCGTTGATGCTGCCAGCGTCGAGTTTCGCAAGAACGGTATTGGCGGGACGGGACTTTCTGGTTTGATGTCTGCGGCGGGCCTGACGCACGGCGGCTTCTACCGCCACTTTCAATCCAAGGATCAGGTCGTGGCAGAGGCATGCGGCGCAGCAGTTGACGGACTAATGTCAGAGCTGGAGAAGGTCGCTGACGACGGAGGCTTTGATGCAATCGTGGGCCATTACCTTTCGCCTCTACACCGGGATGCCTTGGAGCAAAGCTGCCCCTATGCGGCGCTTGGGAGCGAACTGGTCCGGAGCAACGAGCAGGTAAAGCAGGTCGCGACCCAAGGTCTGGAAAGGATCATCGAGTTATTGGTCGCTCAGTCCAAATCTGAGAAAGGCGAGTCGGAACGCGCTCGTGCACTCGTCGCGATGTGCACGATGATGGGGGCGCTCACCTTGTCGAGAATGGCATCGCGCCCAGCGCTGTCAGCTGAAATTCTGGAGACAGCGGTAGCCCATCTGACTCACTCCGAGCTGTCAAATGCTTAGGAACCGGCTGAGTTGGCAACCGCCTTCAGATTCTCTCTAGTCGCCGTAATGATTTCATCAGCAAGCAGAGGGTTCGTGGTTTTGGTCGCCCGCGCGATGGCGACACTGCCGACCATACTGCACATGAAAAACAATGCTTCGCGACGAGCAGTTTCATCCGCGAAATCCCGAGCCAGCACTTCCTGGAGGATTGCGACCATGTCCTCAAAACCGTGGGTGAAAGTGTTTTGGACTGCGTCATCCTGACTTTTGATTTCGCATGTGTACGCAGCCATGGGACAGCCCTCAGCGACGGCCTCGACGTGCTCGGGGGACACATAGGCGTCAATTAGCGTTTCCAAGTCGTTCGCAGCCGGGCCCATCATGGCGCGCCATGAGTCGCGACCGTTGGCCATAGCTTTCCGGCAAGCAGCTTCGACCAACCGGCTCTTAGATTTAAAATGTCCGTAAAAACCACCTTGGGTCAGTCCCGCCTCTTCGCTGATTTGCGCGACGCCAGTGGCGGCGAAGCCCTGCGTCTGGAACAGGCTGGAAGCCGAAGCAATGAGCGCTTCACGGTTGTAAGCATTTTGTTCTTTTGAAACCTTCACGCATCACTCCTGAACTA
The DNA here is from genome assembly GCF_019947275.1 of Pseudomonas sp. GL-RE-29. NCBI lineage: Bacteria > Pseudomonadati > Pseudomonadota > Gammaproteobacteria > Pseudomonadales > Pseudomonadaceae > Pseudomonas > Pseudomonas sp. GL-RE-29. The sequence goes on along the minus strand of NZ_JAGYGD010000025.1, from coordinate 61,504 downwards.
CACTGATCCATTCATTGTGATCGCCTCCAATAGAATGGATACTTTTGCGGGCGATCACTATGATAGGTGTCCGGCATGGATATTTAAACCCTCAGCAGGTACTCCAACATGAAAGCGATCCAGATCAACGCTTACGGCGACCCCCTCGAAAGTCTGGAGTTGGTCGACATCGCTGAGCCACCCCCACCCGGACCGGGCGAGGTGTTGATCGGTGTCGAGTTCGCCCCAGTTAACCACAACGATTTACTGTTGTTTGGCGGTAAGTTTCCGGTGCATCCGCCGTTACCGAGTGTTGTCGGCAACGAAGGCGTCGGTATCGTGTTGGTCGTTGGAGCGGGCGTGAACAATGTAAAGGTCGGGGATCGCGTGACGCCACCGCTCTATAGCTTTACCTGGCGCGAGCGGATGGTTATTCCCGCCGCAGATCTCTTCGCTTTGCCCGTGGACGCGGATATTCAGCAGCTCGCCATGTTGCGTATCAATCCGCCCACAGCAGCACTGTTGCTGAGTGAATTCGTTGACCTAAAACCCGGCGATTGGGTGGTGCAGAATTGCGCGAACTCCGGGGTGGGCAGGGCGGTGATCGCCATCGCCAAGGGGCGCGGGTTACGGACGGTAAATTTTGTGCGGCGACAGGAGCAAGTCGCTGAGGTGGAAGCGGCGGGTGGAGACATCGTGTTGGTGGATGAAAATGATGCGACTGAGCGCGTGCAAGAGATGGTCGGTGACGGTGACGGTGCCGTGCGCTTGGCGCTCTGCGGCATCAGCGGAGTGGCGACTGCGCGTTTGGTTAGCGCGTTATCGGCTGGGGGATCGTTGGTCAACTACGCACAAATGAGCGGCGACATGTCTGCACCGGGAGATCTCAGGCCGCTGATGAGAAAGAGCATCACGATGCACAACTTTTATCAGAACAAACCCGCGTTCAGGGTGAAAGTGCCTGAAATATTGCATGAAGCGGTCGAGTTGATCAGATCCGGAAGTTTGCAAGTACCGGTGGCAAAGGTGTATCCGCTGGCAGCCTTCAAGGACGCCATCGTCCACACTCAAAAAGGCGGCAAGGTGTTGTTGGAGATCAACGGGGCTCACTGACCGTTTGGTTGATGAGGCGCCGATGTTCGGCGCCCCCCACACAGTCAGATCAGAACGTTATACCAAACGCGGAAAACGCGCGGTCCATGCGATCGTCCAGCAGCTCTTTTGTTTCTTTCCAGGCCGGAACTTCATCCAGCAGGCGTTGCTGCCAGGCCATGATGTTCGGGAATTCATCGTACGGCGTTTTGGTTCTGGCCATCTGCGAGAACGGTGCTGCGATATCGAAGTCCGCCAGCGTCACCTGTTCACCGACGATGAATTTTTTGCCTTCGAGGTGTTTGTCGAGCATGGCGGCGTTGCTACGGATGTTGGTGAAAATGAACTCGACCATAGTCGGGTCTTCCGCCACGCCCATCACGCGTTTGCCGATGCGTTCGTTGAACAGGTAGGAGGAAAATACGCGCCAGTGTTCAGCGGACCAGAACATCCACTGCAAGGTTTCATACCGGGCGGTGCCTTTGGGCAACAGCGGCGAGTCGAATTTCTCCGCCAAGTAGAGGTTGATGGCCGAAGCTTCAGAGATGACGATATCGCCATCGACCAATACCGGTACGCGACCGACCGGGCTGATCGCCAGAAATTCCGGCGCTTGGCTTTCGCCTTTCAACAAGTCGACCGGGATATGTTCGAACTGAATGCCCATGTGTTTTGCAGCGGTCCATACGCGGCGAAAACTGCCGGAACCACTGTCGCCGTAGATGCTGATGGTCATGACTGACTCCATAAAACTGAATGTTAAGGGCGTTGCGCAGAGCCAGACTAATAGAGCGGTTCAAAAGTGATAATTGGTTGGGCGGCGATAAAATTTATCGCCGGCCGGAATATATATGCAGGCCGGGTATGACAGCGGTAGAGGGGCGGTGTGGACAGATTTTCGGCGTTAGAAATCTTCGTGAGGGTTGTCGAGATCGGCAGCTTTTCGCGCACGGCGATTGAGCTGTCGATCAGTCAATCTACGGTCAGCAAGCAAATTACCGATTTGGAAAAACAGTTACAGGCGAAGCTATTTTCACGTACCACCCGCCGGTTGTTTTTGACCGATGCCGGTGAGCGGTTTTATGAGCAGGCGAAGCTTATTCTTGAGCAATACGCCATGGCTTTAGGAGATGTATTCAATACCCGTCAGACGCCTTCAGGAACCTTACGTATCGCTACACCAATTCTGCTCGGGCGAAAGCAATTGACTCCGTTACTGCCGCGCTTTTTCCAGCGCTACCCCGACATTGTGTTGGAGCATTTCCTGAGTGATTCGGCGACAGATCTGATTCGCGATGGCGTAGACGTGTCTATCCGCGTTGGCGAAATGAAAGATAGCTCTCACCAAGCGCGAAAACTTGGTGCTCTGCAACCGGTCACTGTAGCCTCGCCGGCGTTCCTGGAGGACCATCCAGCGATTCTTCATCCTCGCGATTTGGCTCGCGTACCGTGCCTGATTTACCTGCGCAACCCGACGCCTTTCGAGTGGACGTTCAGCGATGTCAACGGTGAGATAGTGTCGGTTGAAGTTCAGGGATCCTATCGGGTGAACGTGTTTGAAGCGCTTTGCGAAGCCGCGATCGCAGGGCTTGGAGTTTTGAGAGCGCCATTGTCGGCCTGCGGCGAGGATCTGGAGGCCGGTAGATTGGTTAGGCTCCTGACAGATTACGACGCCGCTTTCGTTCCCATCTATGCGGTGATGCCTGCCTCATCCTGGATCCCACAGAAGACCCGCGTGATGGTGGATTTCCTAGTGGAAGAGTTCCAGAACAATCCGTGGCTTAGAGGGCCAGACTAAAGCTCTGGGCCAGCTGGAAACGCTTGCATGGCGACCTGCACGATCTCCAGAAGTTGGTCAGAAGTTGCACCATCTCTGGCTTGCACAGCCAATCCTCGGGCCAGCACATTGAAGTAGGCGGCTAATGCTTTGACATTGGTGTCGGCGGACACGTCACCTTCATCGATGCCGCGCTGAATCCTCGCCTCCATTGCATGGCGTGCCATCGATCTGTGCTCGGTCATCATTTCGCGAACCGAATGCAACGCCGGAGGAACGTGAACGCATGCTACGGAAATCATGCAGCCAGAGGGTAGATCGTCTCGGGTGAACTCAGTAGCGGTCGCCTCCATCAATCGTCTGAAGGCGGTTCGCGTGTCAGTAGCATCATTCAAGATGCCGAGAAACCACTCACCTGACGCTGCCAGATAGGCATTAGTCGCCTCTGCGTAGAGCTGCTCTTTACCCCCAAACGAGTTGTAAAAGCTCGACGCACTGATTCCCATCACCGCAATCAGGCTTTCGAAGGATGTGCCCTCGTAGCCCGACTCCCAAAACAATTTCATTGCCTGGTGCACGGCAGTCGCCCGGTCGAAATTCGATGGGCGGCCGCGACCACGTTTTTTGGGTTCAGATAATTTTGGTTCAATCACTCCAATATTCCTTGACGAGGGGATTTCCATCGCCATAGTATTGCATATCGGAGTGATCACTCCAAAAAAACATTTTCCCCGATTTAATGCATTGCTAATGAGGTCGCTTTTATGAAAATTGGGATGTTGGGCTCGGGTACTGTGGCGCTGTCCATTGCTAAGCACGCGATTGATCAGGGCCATGAGGTCTTGCTGAGTAACCGCAGCGGAGCGACTAAATTGGGCGATGCACTGTCGCAGTTGGGGCCTAAGGCTTCCGTCGTCACCCTCGCCGAAGCTGCCGCAACTCCAGTGGTGCTATTGGCGACGCCTTGGACGACGATCGAGACAGTTCTCAGTGGAATGCCAGCATGGAACAACCGAATCCTGATTGACGCCACTAACCCGTTTTTGGAGACCACCCCAAAGTGGGTGTTTGACGATCTTGGAGGGCGTGGTGCGAGTGAGATTGTTGCTGAACTGGCGCCGGGCGCACGGGTAATCAAGGCGTTCAACAATCTTGAAATGGCTAACTTCAATGCTGGCCCCGTCCACAACCAAGGCCGAAGGGTGCTGTTCGTGTCTGGCGATGACAGCGAAGCCAAGGCGTTCGTGACCGAGTTCATTCAGAGAATTGGCTTTCGCACCGTCGATCTCGGGGGACTCAAGGAGGGTGGAAGAATGCAACAAGCCGGCGGTCCCCTGGCTGGACATGACTTTCTGCTCTCTCAATAACCTTTCTTTTGAAACAAACTATCCTTCTGGAGTGCAAAACCATGATTGACGAAAACGGCCCACACTATTTCATCGCCTTCCAAACCCCTGGCCCAAAATGGGTTCCGGGCGTCAAATACAACGAACAACCTGAGTTTATGGATCATGTGAACTACATGATCGAATTGCACCAGAAGGGCCTGATCGTGCTAAGCGGCCCGTTCATGGAAAAGGCTGGAGGCCTTAATGGCGTGCTGGCAGACGGAGGCATGACGATTTTCAAGGCGAAGGATCTCGAAGGAGCCACAAAGATCGGCACGGACGATCCAACGGTTAAGTCCGGCTTTTTGAACGTTGAAGTGAAGATGATGTGGGTGCCGTTCCATACCTGATTGGTAGGAACTGCTCTCGATCCCCCTTTTCCTCTGGAGTACAAAATCATGATTGACGAAAACGGCCCGCACTACTTTGTCGCCTTCCAATCGCCGGGCCCGAACTGGGTTCAAGGCGTTAGGTACAACGAACAGCCTGGGTTCATGGATCACGTGGGCTACATGATCGAAATGCAGGAGAAAGGTCTCACCGTGCTCAGCGGGCCGTTCATGGAGAAAGCCGGTGGCCTCAACGGTGTGCTGGCAGACGGCGGCATGACGATCTTCAAGGCCGCTGACCTCGAAGAAGCCATCAAGATCGGCACTGACGATCCAACGGTTAAGTCAGGCCTGCTGAATGTCGAAGTGAAGATGATGTGGGTGCCGTTCCATACCTGATAAGCCCAGGAAGACTCATATGATGTTCCTCGGGGTTTAGTTTTCATCCTTTGAGCGGCGCTTTACAGCCCGCTCTTTTTTTCAGGAGCGGCAGGCCAGCCACTGATGACCGACTGCAAGAACTGTTCAGATAATTGAGGGCTGTCCAGCGCTCTGGCAATCAGCATTGCACCAGCGATTGAGGACAGTATGCGAAGAGATTCCCGGTACTTCTCGTCATGAGTTTCGCCTTTGACCAGCGCCATCAGCGTTTCAATCAAGTCCTCAATACCTTTGGTAAACGCACTGCTGACTGCACCGCCAGTGCGAGCGACGTCTGCACCTAAAGCGGGGATGGGGCAGCCCTCCATCCAGTTATCCAGATGCGCTTGCGTCAAGTAACCCTGTATGAGTTCCGAGATGGATTTTGCGCTCTGCCACTCCTGGATGTTTGACTCGAAGGTTCTGCTGACGGCTTCCGATGCTAGCTGTTCCTTTCCGCCAGGAAACTGTCCGTAAAATCCGCCATGGGTCAGACCCACTGATCGTGAGAGTTCACCAATGCCAATCCCATCTATACCTTTTTCGCGGTATAGGCGGGATGCAGCGGTGAGGATCGCCTCCTTATTCGCCGCCGCTTGTTCTTTCGTAACTTTCATGAGGTGTTCCTCTAGGACAGGCGAACCTGCTTGAACCGGTTTGCTACGATGCTAGCATTGATTACGGTGATCATATAACGTCGTAGACGAACGTCTATCGCGCCTCCGCGATGCTAGGTGCGTCCCGAGTCTGCGACTCTAGTCAAATCTATACGGGGATCTGTCCCATGAAACGTAATGAGCTGCGCAGTATCGATTTGAATCTGCTTGTTGTCTTCGAAACGCTCATCCAGGAACGTAACTTAACTCGTGCAGGTAAGAGGCTATCGCTCGGCCAGCCAGCGGTGAGCGCTGCGTTGATCCGACTTCGTAGGCTGTTCAACGACCCATTGTTTGAGCGCAATGGTCGCACAATGGTGCCAACGCCTAGAGCTTTAAGTGCAGCGCAAATGCTGGGCCCGGCGCTTGATTCTGTTTGTGTTGCTCTTGCGGATACCAAGGGTTGAACAGGGCCAATTCTTCTTTCGGCTTTAAACATGACGCATATCATTAATAGTGATATCTAAGTTCACTCCGTTCAATTCGTCGAGGCCTCGCGTGAGGCCGAGAATCCACAAATCCCTAAACCCGTCTGGCGGACACATCCCATGGAACAGTCACTAAAACCTTTGCGTTATCCTCTTGCTGCGTTGGCCCTGACAGTTCTGGCGGCGTGTGACCGCACACCTGATGCAGCGTTGGCTTCAGCAGCGCCACACGTCACCGTTGCCAAGGTGCTCGAACAGCCCATCACCGAGTGGGATGAAGTCACCGCTCGACTGGAGGCGCCAGAAACCGTCGAGGTTCGTCCTCGGGTTTCGGGTCAGATCGACCGTGTGGCCTTCACCGATGGTGCGCTGGTAAAAAGAGGTGATTTGCTGTTTCAGATTGATGCACGTCCGTTCGAACATGAAGTCCATCGCATCGAAGCGCAGCTGCAACAAGCCCGAGCAACTTTGGTTCGCACAGGCAACGAAGCTCAGCGCGGCCAACGCTTGTTGAGCAGCAATGCGATTTCCGCAGAGTTAGCCGACACTCGCACTACCACTGCACAAGAAGCCCGGGCCGGTGTCGATGCCATTCAGGCGCAGCTGGATCTCGCACGCTTGAACCTCAGTTTCACCCGCGTTACCGCACCGATCACCGGTCGAGTCAGTCGGGCGGAAATCACCGCCGGCAACATCGTCACCGCTGACACCACGCCGCTTACCAGCGTTGTCTCCACCGATAAGGTCTACGCCTATTTCGATGCTGACGAGCGCATGTTCCTTAAATACAGTCTGCTTTCCCGCCAAGGGCAGCGCGGTCAAGCCACTCCGGTATACATGGGCCTGTCAGACGAGGAGGGCAACAGCCACGTCGGGCAGATGAACTTTGTCGACAACCAGGTCAACTCGAAAACCGGCACTATTCGCGGCCGCGCGGTGTTCGATAACGCTGACGGTCAGTACACCCCCGGACTGTATGCCCGGTTGAAGTTAGTCGGCAGCGCTGCCTACCCCGGCTTGCTGATAAAAGACGAAGCGGTGGGGACTGACCTCGGCAAGAAGTTTGTGCTGGTCGTCGATAAAGACAACAAAGCTGTCTATCGCAGCGTCGATCTGGGGCCAAAGCTTGAGGGGCTGCGCATCGTTCGCAGTGGTTTGCAGAAAGAAGATCGCATTGTCATCAACGGCCTTCAGCGCGTTCGTCCTGGCGCGGTGATTGATCCGCAGGATGCGCCAATGGCTAGCCCGGAAACGGTTGCCACACTGGCGAGCCAGCGTCAGGCAATTGAAGCCAGTAATCGTCCCGTCATCCAGTCGCCCGTCTCTGTCAAATCACCCGAACTGGTGAAGACGGAAACTGCGATTTCGCCTCGCGGTTAATGGAGATCTGACATGAAATTTTCCCAGTTCTTCATTACGCGGCCAATTTTCGCCGCCGTACTGTCTCTGCTGATTTTAATTGCTGGCACTATCTCGCTGTTCCAATTGCCCATCAGCGAATACCCCGAGGTGGTTCCTCCGACCGTGGTGGTCCACGCCAACTATCCGGGTGCCAACCCAAAAGTTATTGGGGAAACGGTGGCTGCTCCACTGGAGCAAGCCATTACTGGCGTAGAGAACATGCTGTACATGTCCTCGCAATCAACCGCTGACGGTCGCCTGACTCTGACAGTGACCTTCGCCCTCGGCACCGATCTCGACAACGCCCAAGTCCAAGTGCAAAACCGCGTGACCCGCACCGAGCCAAAGCTGCCGGAAGAAGTGACTCGCATCGGTATTACCGTCGACAAGGCCTCGCCTGAGCTGACGTTGCTGGTGCATCTGGTATCGCCGGATAAGCGCTACGACATGCTCTACCTGTCGAACTACGCGATCCTCAATGTAAAGGATGAATTGGCCCGTCTGAACGGTATCGGCGATGTGCAGTTGTTCGGTATGGGCGACTATTCACTGCGTATTTGGCTCGACCCGAACAAGACCGCCTCGCGCAATCTGACCGCAACTGATGTAGTCAACGCGGTGCGTGAGCAAAACCGTCAGGTCGCTGCTGGGCAACTCGGTGCGCCACCGGCGCCGAATGCCACCAGTTTCCAAATGTCGATCAACTCCCAGGGACGGCTGGTCACTGAAGAAGAGTTTGAAAACGTGATCATTCGCAGCGGTGCCAACGGCGAAATAACGCGCCTGAAGGACATCGCCCGAGTTGAACTCGGCTCAAACCAGTACGCTTTGCGCGCCTTGCTGAACAACCAGGAAGCGGTAGCGATGCCGATTTTCCAGCGCCCCGGTTCCAACGCCATCGACATCTCTAACCAGGTGCGGGCGAAAATGGCCGAGCTGAAGAAAAACTTTCCGGAAGGCATGGATTTCGAGATCGTTTACGACCCGACTATCTTCGTTCGTAGCTCGATTGAGGCGGTGGTCCACACCCTGTTCGAAGCCCTGATTCTCGTGGTGCTGGTGGTGATCCTGTTCCTGCAAACCTGGCGCGCCTCGATCATTCCCCTGGTCGCGGTACCTGTTTCGCTGATCGGTACCTTTGCCGTGATGCACCTGCTCGGATTCTCGCTTAACGCCTTGTCGCTGTTCGGACTGGTATTGGCCATCGGTATCGTGGTCGACGATGCGATCGTAGTGGTGGAGAACGTCGAGCGAAATATCGAGGGCGGGCTGGAGCCGATCGAAGCGACCAAGAAAGCCATGGGCGAAGTGACCGGGCCAATCATCGCCACGGCACTGGTGCTCTGTGCGGTATTCGTACCTGCGGCGTTCATCTCTGGCCTCACCGGGCAGTTCTATAAGCAATTCGCGTTAACCATTGCCATCTCGACAGTCATTTCGGCATTCAATTCGCTGACCCTTTCGCCGGCACTGGCGGCGGTATTGCTCAAGGCCCACGGCGCGCCGAAGGATCGCTTCTCGAAAGTGCTCGATCGTTTGCTAGGTGGCTGGTTGTTCAAACCTTTCAACCGCTTCTTCGAAAAGGCCAGCCACGGTTATGTAGTGGCAGTGGCCAAGATTATTCGGGGCAGCAGCGTCGCGTTGCTGATTTACGCTGGCCTGATCGCAATGACCTACATGGGCTTCAGCACCACCCCAACCGGGTTCGTGCCGACGCAAGACAAGAAGTACCTAGTGACCTTTGCCCAATTGCCAGACGCCGCCAGCCTGGACCGCACTGAAAACGTGATCCGGCGCATGAGCACCATCGCCATGAACGAACCGGGCTTCGACAGCGCCGTGGCGTTTCCTGGCCTATCGATTAACGGCTTCACCAATAGCCCGAACGCTGGTATTGCTTTTATTGGCCTGAGCAATTTTGAAGAGCGGACTGATCCGAGTCTGTCAGCGATGGGGATTTCAGCGTCACTCAATGCCAAGTTCGGCAGCATCCAGGACGCCTACATCGCGGTGTTCCCGCCACCACCGGTACAAGGCCTGGGTACCATTGGTGGTTTCCGTTTGCAGATCGAGGATCGGGGCAACCTGGGCTACGACGAGCTGTACAAGGAAACCATGAACATCATCACCAAAAGCCGCTCGGTGCCGGAATTGGCCAACCTGTTCACCAGCTACACGGTCAACGTTCCGCAGGTCGAAGCAAACATCGATCGCGAGAAAGCCAAGACTCACGGCGTGGCCATCAGCGATATTTTCGATACCTTGCAGGTCTATCTCGGCTCGCTGTACGCCAACGACTTCAACCGATTTGGTCGCACGTATCAGGTCAACGTCCAGGCTGAACAGCAGTTCCGCCAGGAGCCTGAACAAATCGGCCAGTTGAAGGTGCGCAACGACCGTGGCGAGATGATCCCGCTGGCGACCTTCGTCAAGGTCACGCCGACCTCCGGCCCGGACCGGGTGATGCACTACAACGGCTTCATCACGGCGGAAATCAACGGCGGCGCGGCACCGGGCTACAGCTCCGGCCAGGCCCAGGCTGCGATTGAAAAACTGCTGAAAGAAGAACTGCCCAACGGCATGACCTACGAGTGGACTGACCTCACGTTCCAGCAGATTTTGTCCGGCGACACCGCGCTGCTGGTGTTCCCGCTCTGCGTGTTGCTGGCGTTCCTAGTACTGGCCGCATTGTATGAAAGCTGGAGCCTGCCGTTAGCGGTGATCCTGATCGTGCCGATGACCCTGCTGTCGGCGATTGCCGGGGTAATCATTTCCAAAGGCGACAACAATATCTTCACCCAGATTGGCCTGATCGTACTGGTGGGCCTGGCGTGCAAAAACGCGATCCTGATCGTCGAGTTCGCCAAGGACAAACAGGATCAAGGGCTGTCGCCGCTGGACGCGGTGCTTGAAGCCTGCCGTATGCGTCTGCGCCCGATCCTGATGACTTCGTTTGCGTTCATCATGGGTGTGATTCCGCTCGTGACATCGACCGGTGCCGGATCGGAAATGCGCCGTGCCATGGGCGTTGCGGTGTTCTCCGGGATGCTCGGCGTGACCTTCTTCGGCTTGCTACTGACACCCGTGTTCTTCGTGTTGATCCGTCGCTACATCGAACGCAAAAACGCCCGCAAGGTTGGCAAGGCTGAGCAAGCCCACGCTTCGAATCCGGAGGCACACTGATGAACACTCTTAAGCTTTTTTTACCCAGCCTCCTGGTTCTAGCCCTCGCTGCCTGCACGGTAGGCCCGGACTACAAGGCACCCGATACCGCTCCCGCGACGATCGCGGCAGCGCACACCAGCCAGTACGATCAGTCGCGATTTGAAACGGTATGGTGGCAACAGTTCGATGACCCCACGCTCAATCAGTTAGTGAGCAAATCCCTGCAAGGTAACCGCGATCTTCGTGTTGCGTTCGCTCGCTGGAAGGCGGCACGGGCGATACGCGATGACGTCAGCAATGACAATTTGCCGGTGGTCACAAGCCGTATTAGTAGCGAGCAAGGGCGGGCTCAAGTGCCGGGCCAAACGGAACGCCGAGTCAATCAGGAACGTTACGATCTTGGTTTGGACATGGCTTGGGAAGTCGATCTGTTTGGGCGTATCCAGCGTCAACTGGAGTCCAGTAATGCGCAGGAGGGCGCAGCAGCGGCCGATCTATACCAACTGCGCGTGACGATGATCGCCGAATTGGTGGACGCCTACGGACAATTGCGCGGCGCCCAACTGCGAGAAAAAATCGCCTTGGCGAACCTGAAGAATCAACAGGACTCGCGCACTGTGACAGTTAGTCTGCGCGATGCCGGAGTCGGTAATGAACTCGATGTAGTGCGCGCCGATGCGCGTCTGGCTGCTGTCGAGGCAACTGTTCCTCAGCTACAAGCGGAGCAGGTGCGGCAGAAAAACCGCATCGCCACGCTGTTGGGTGAGCGCCCGGATAAACTCAGCGTATCGTTGGCCCCTGCGGACCTGCCGGCCATCGCGAAAGCGCTGCCAATCGGTGATCCAGCCGAATTGCTGCGCCGTCGTCCGGACGTGCTCGCTGCCGAACGCAGATTGGCTTCCGCCACTGCGGATGTCGGCGTGGCCACCGCAGACCTGTTTCCGAGGGTGAGCTTGAGTGGCTTTTTGGGTTTCACCGCCGGCCGAGGTTCGCAGATTGGCTCCAGTGCTGCCAGAGCCTGGGGGCTCGGACCAAGCATCACCTGGGCGGCATTTGACTTGGGCAGCGTTCGCGCACGCATTCGTGGCGCCGACGCTGACGCCGAAGGCGCCTTGGCCACCTACGAGCAACAAGTGTTGCTGGCTCTGGAAGAGTCGGAGAACGCATTCAGTGATTACGGAAAACGCCAACAACGGCTGCTATCGTTGATCCGGCAGAGTGAGTCGAGCCGTGCAGCAGCTGATCTGGCAGCCATCCAATACAAAGAAGGGACCGTGGATTATCTAGTGTTATTGGACGCACAGCGTGAGCGCCTCAACGCCGAGGATGCTCAGGCGCTCGGCGAAACCGATCAATACCGTGCGATCGTTGCGATCTACAAAGCACTGGGAGGAGGCTGGGATAGCGATAAAGGTTGATCAGGCCCCTAAGTCTCAGCGATTTGCATCGCTGAGACGGTTTGTTAATCAGAGCCCTTGTTCAACTGCTTGCTCAAGCGACGGACCACTGGGTTGCCAAGCCAAAAGCTTGCGCGCGTTGATGGCGCGTACACGTGCGTTTGTCGCCAGCGCAATCCGAGCGAAACCACCCAGTTCAGACATCGCATCATTAATGTCCCAACTTATGGTTTTGCCTTCGAAGCCAAGGGACTTGCTCACTGCGCGCGCGATTGATTCGAAGGTGCTTTCACCATTCTCTGCAAAGAAAAATGCTCCGGATGGCGCGCGTTCCAAGGCTGAAAGGTAAAGATCCACAAGGTCGTTGATGTTGACGTTGGACCAGATCGTTTTGCCGCTGCCGACGTAAACCCCGGCACCCAGTTCTTTGGATTTCGCAACGATTTTGGGTAATTGGTCACTCACGACCTTCATGCCTAGGCCGTTGCCGTAAACCGTCGACGGGCTGATTACAAATGCGCGCAGACCTTGGTTGACGCCAGCAGTCCTGACCATCCGATCGATTTCAATGCGGGGAACGCGGTGCAGCATGGGTGTGAAAGGCTGATCATCTCCGTAAATGGCCTGACTGGGTTCACCTCCCATCGCGTCGTCACAGACGATGCTGGCTCCGCTGGTATGGATGAGAGTTTTCCCGGTACCGGCCAACGCAGTGATCAATGCTCGAATGGAGAAGTAATGATCTGAGTTCGCGGCATTGATAGTGGCGTCGGCGGAGCGCGCGACCTCTTGAAGCAAATCGGCGTCATCAAGCGTTCCGATCTGCGCAGCAATGCCGCGCGCTTCCAACCATTCAGCTTGTGCAGGCGTCCTTACCAAACCGATAACCTCATGTCCGCTTTCGACCAAGCGGTGGCTGATGGAACCGCCTAAGTACCCCGATGCTCCAGTGACAAATACTTTCATCTTCATTCCTCTGTGGTGACGTTTTAGCTCACCACGCTTGTGCATCACAGCGCGGCGCAGAGCGTGTTGAAGAATGGTGCGGTATTCGCAAAATGGAGACTATCGGGTGATTTTGAATATCACCTATCCGAGATCAAAATGAGTGATCGTTTCCAAGAGTTGAAGGTGTTCGTTAGAGCGGCTGAGACAGCGAGCTTTTCGGCAGCAGGCCGGGAGCTTGGTTTATCTCAGCCCTCCATCTCCCGAATAATTTCTGAACTCGAATCAAGATTAAATACGCGGCTGTTGCTGCGTAGTACCCGTCGAATTGTGCCAACGGAGGCCGGACAGGTTTTTTTGCAAAAAGCACGGCAGATTCTGTTTGATCTGGAGGAGGCCGACCACGTCGCAATGGGGATGGACAGCCTGAAAGGTGTACTGCGAGTGGCGCTGCCCTCCATCCTGGCGGGAAGGATTGTCATCCCCCAGTTGCCGAAATTTTTGGCAATCCATCCTGAGCTGAAACTGGAGCTTCTGACGTTGGACAGAATGCATGATCTAGTCGCTGAAGGCGCTGATGTGGCGATCCGTTTTGGCGAATTGGAAGACTCGTCATTTGGTTTCAAGCGACTCGCGATTGAGCACAGGTTGTTGGTTGCCTCGCCATCGTTTTTGGATGCCGTGGGCACTCCTCAGCATCCATCGGATCTGGTGAATTTTCACTGCATTGCAGGCCCTGGCGGGTCAGCAAGTCCAGGCTGGAATTTCAGCCGTGATGGCGTATCGACGGTGGTGAAGATGTCACCGCGTATCCGTGTCGCTTCGGCAGAGGCTGCCCTGGCCAGCGCATGTTCGGGGCTAGGATTGACCATTGCGTCTGCTTGGATATGTGAAGCTGAGTTGGACTCTGGGCAACTGATTTCGGTCTTGCCGGACTGGCTGCTGGATTCAATTGAAGTCAATGCCGTTTACCCAGCAGGACGGGTTCCTTCGCAAAAAGTCCGGCTATTCACTGAGTTTCTTTCAGAGGTGATGCTGTCCCTTTGAGCGGCAACAGGTGAGTTCAGCTGTAACGCGCGTAGACCATAACGGATGCTGTTCTATTCAATCGCGTGAATTCGATATGCCGCTCCCCAAAAAGAAAAAAAACTTTGCTGATTTTTTCATTGAGCTGGTAGATTCTCCTTAATGATAGCGATCGCTATCAATGTTGTTGATAGTCCAACGTAAGCTCGATGGTGGGGTCTTCCAGCATGTCAGTCTCAAGCGTCAGCAATGCAGCCGCTACATACTCTCAACAAGCCTCGGCTACTCCTAGGCCGACACCCCTGACAACCGATGTAAGTACAAATACTGACCGTCCAGCCGACGTTGTCAACGAACCATCTCCATCCACTGTAGTGACCCTAAGCGAGGCGGCGAAGAATTCTGCCTCTCAGGTTGATGCAGAGAAATTTCCGGGGCTTGCCGCTTACGCCCGAGGTGAGAAAAACATCACTCTTACCGTTGAGGAAGGGAATGAGGGCGTGCGTCTCGGCATCATCAAAGTTGGAGTAGACAAAAGCTCCATGCCGCTTAGCGAGGCTTGGGCGCCACAGCTTTTCGTTCAAGCAGGCGACGGCAAGGATCTCGATCTCAGCCATTTCGTGAAGCAGCTAAATCGCGCTGGAGTCAGCGACGCCAACGCCCAAATCATGTTCAAGACCTTCGACAAGTCTGGCGATGGCAGCCTATCGCTTGATGAGTACTACGCCGGTATCAAGTCGGGCGGCAGCCAGAACACCGAGCTGTTTCAGCGACTCATCGACACCTACACCCGCAATGCGGACGGCAGTGTAAACGACGCCGCTACCAACCAGTTCCTGGCCCAGGGTCTGGCCGTCGCCACCGCATTTTGGTCGCGCCACAGCGATTGATTCACCGCTGGGACTTTGAACGCTAAAAGAGTGTCTTATGAACAATTTGATAGAGTTGTATGGCGCTAACACGGGGAATAGTTTCCGGGCCGCAATCGCACTGGAAGAGGCAGGCATTGCCTATACAGCCAGAAAAGTGGATCTATGGGCCCATGAGCAGCGCGATATGCCTTACAAGGCCCTTAACCCAGCTGGTAAAGTCCCGACGCTGGTCGACCATACGCTGACGCCCGCGTTGGTCGTTAACCAATCCAACGCAATTATCCAATACGCGGATGCCAAAGCCCCCGGCCGGTTGGCGCCGATGTTGCCTGACCACGAATCTGTCAGAGTTTTTGATCGCTACTTCTTTTTCGTGACTGACGTTATCGCTCCTAGCCACGCGGCATTCTTCCTGCGCCAAGCGGGAATGGATGATGCCGCCACCGTGATAGACAAGCGCGTCATCGAGCAGCTCATTTTCGCGGAAAGTTTTCTCACAGAGGAATTCATGGCTGGAGATTTTTTCTCTATGGCCGATATTTCTGCATTTACGATTGCTTCATCTGTTCGCGACCGTTTGGACTGGAAAAGCCATTCACGGCTGTCAGATTGGTTTCACGCCATCGAAGCTCGGCCTGCCGTCCAGCGGGGCTTGAACGCCTTTCTATAGATGGGAGGAGCAAAAGTTGCTCGGGCAGGAGGAAGGTAAGCCGCCAGGACCTCAACATCCTGGCGTAGCGGTGTAGTGGAGTAAAGCTTTAGTGACTGTGCAACAAAATCATCACGGTAGAAAACGTTTTGCTCGCAAGCTAGCGATCATTTCGAGCAACGCGACTTCAGTGTGCATAGGCTCCGTGAAACCGGCACGGCGAATCTTGCCCATATCCGAAAGCAGGTCCTGTTGGAAGTTGAATACAAAGTCTCCAAACCCCCAGTTCACTAACTGTGCATATGGTATGGGTTGCAAGTCGTGTTTCTTTGCGAGGTGCTGCCAAACATATGCCTGATCAGCCATGTGCGTGCTCATCGACATCGGTTGTGGCTCATCGATCGGCAGGTCAAGGGCTTCACCCAGCTTCTTCCACAGGTGATTCCAGCGGAACGGTTCACCTACCAAGTTAAAGGCTTCATTGCGAGCACTATCGGCAGTTGCGGCCCATAGGCTTGCGCGTCCAAGCCAGCGGGCATCTGTTAATTGAGCGTAAATGCCACGATAGGTGTGGGGCGAACCGGGGAATTTGAGTGGCACGCCGGATTCGCGGCACAGTGCCGCGTAAGCACCGATGACCATGGCTATATTGAAAGGATTGCCAGCGATGTCGCCCAATACGGCATCCGGCCGCAGAATTGACCATTCCAACTCGCCGGCGAGCTGGCGTTCACGCAGGACGTCTTCCTGGGCGAAATACAAATTCGCCGCCAGATGCCGAGACGCATCTTCGTAAAACGGCGTAGGAACCGGCCCGCCCAAGTGGCCGCCGTATACTTTCGCGCCCTGGTACAGCACGACCCGCTGAACGTTGGCTCCAGCGGCTTTCAAACCGTCGAGGACGTTGCGCAACATCGCCGCATTGGTCTGTGCCTCAATGAGAGCATTGCCATTGGGCTGGTAAGCCGCGAAAAAAACGTGGGTGATATCGCTGACATCCCCCAGTGCGGCGTTGGTAGCTGCTGCATCTGTGAGGTCGCACTCGATGGAATCGACATCCGGGTTCAGACTACGACGCAGGGCGCGGACACTCCATTGCGGATCTGCCACCAAGGTCTCCACCACCGCATTACCGATGATGCCGCTGGCTCCAACGACTAACGCATGAAGATGAGTGTTCATGCTCGGCCCTCCTTGGTCATGCAGACACACGCACGGCGGGCTGCAATCTGAGCGCTTGAAAGATTGTTGCCATAGCTGAACGAAAGCACCATGAAAATTCCTGAGCAGATAAGAATGGCGTCACGCGACGAGCAGCTATGCTGCGTCATTCATCACTCCTTCGGTATCCACTAACCGTGAACATCAGATATCCGAAAATCAAATGAGTGGTGGTTTTGAGGAAGTGACACGGCTGATTATTCGTACCATTTCGTGGCTTTTAAAGCACATTCTCGACTGACCGCTATTGGCCGTTCTCTGCCGATCATGGTTACAACGCGTGTTGGTCAAATCCGATGCAATTGCTGGTCAGAACGATGCAAGTGACTGGTCAGGTCGAATGCAAACGGGTGGTCAAGTGGAGCGCAATTTCGCAGAAGATTAACCTCGGTTCAAAAATTTTGAAATTTCTCTGCGACAGCTATGTTGGTAGACGGGTTTCGAAAGTCCCGACTGATTGTGATTTCGAGGGGGGCGTCTTGGCCGGACGCTTACAAAGAAACGCAACACACACACTTCCGCGATGGTAATTGCCAAGCAAGCTCAAATTTATTTGAGCCAGCCACACGGGGGGATTTCATATGGAGCAACTAACTATCAAGTATCACACTGTACCTGAAGTGCTTCTTGATACAGTGTGATACACGACTCTTAAAACTCTCTTAGTCTTTAGTAAAAATCTAATAAGGTTAGCGTAAAAAAGTCTTTTGGCTCTTATTGAGTTGTCACCATACTCCACCGTCGCTGCGTCGGCCCTAGTTAAAGGGGCGGGGCTGGACGGCGCACTTTCAGTAATTTCGATAATAAGAGGTCAGGCATGAGCAATAGTGAAAAAGCCACGTTCGGTGCAGGCTGTTTCTGGGGCGCCGAGGCGTCGTTTCGTGCACTTGAGGGTGTGGTCGACACCCGCGTGGGTCTGGCTTCGCCGACTGACGATAGACTGTTGCAAATAGAAGTAGTGCAAATCGAATTCGACCCCAAGACACTGGCGTATACGCAGTTAATCGAGCATTTCTGGGGTCTGCATAACCCGACTTCAGTTGATCGCCAGGGCAGTGATATTGGCGCCAAGTATCGCTCTGCAATTTTCTTTCATAACACCGAACAACAAGAGCTGGCGCAGGCCGCCAAACGTTCATTGGATGAATCCGGCCAATTGAATAAGCCGGTCGTGACCGGCGTGCTGCCTCTGGGGCACTTTGCATCGGCCAGTGAAGAGCATCAGCGTTATCTGGAAAAGCACGGCAAGAGCAGCTGCTCCATCTAAGTGTGCAGGGTAGAGGGCGCCGCTCTTTTCCAATTCATGACAATAACCGAGACCTTCATGTTTAAACACACCATCATCCCATTCCTGTTCAGTGCAGGACTGATTGCGTGCGCGCCGTTCGCGCAAGCTGCCTCCACCCTAGTATATTGTTCCGAAGGCAGCCCGGCCGGTTTCGACCCCGCCCAATATACGACCGGTACCGATTTCGACGCATCGGCCGAGACCATCTTCAACCGCCTCACCCAGTTCGAACGGGGCAGTACCACGCTGGTTCCGGGGCTGGCTAGCAGTTGGGATGTGTCAGCGGACGTGCTGACTTACACGTTCCACCTTCGCGAAGGCGTCAAGTTTCACACCACGCCTTACTTCACACCGACCCGCGACTTCAATGCCGATGACGTGTTGTTCACTTTCAACCGCATGCTGCTTAAAGACCATCCGTTCCGTACCGCCTATCCGACCGAGTTCCCGTACTTTACGGACATGGGCATGGATACCGGCATCGTCAGCATTACCAAAGTGGACGAGCATACCGTTCAGTTTCGTCTGAAAACCGTGGATGCGGCATTCGCCCAGAACATGGCCATGAGCTTTGCCTCGATCCAGTCTGCCGAGTACGCCGCGCAACTGCTCAAGCAAGGCAAACCAGAAGACCTGAACCAGAAACCGATTGGTACCGGTCCGTTCGTGTTCAAGAGTTACCAGAAAGATTCCAATATTCGCTTTACCGGTAACCCGACGTACTGGAAACCGGAAGACGTCAAACTCGATAACCTGATCTTTGCGATTACACCAAACCCGTCTGTGCGTATCCAGAAGCTGGCAAAAAACGAGTGCCAGGTCAGTTACTATCCGCGTCCGGCGGATCTGGCGTCGCTCAGGGCTGACAAGAACCTCGTCCTGCCGAGCCAAGCTGGGTTCAACATCGGTTATCTCGCCTATAACGTCTCGCCTAAGATCAAAGGCAGTGACGAGCCCAATCCAATGGCCCAGCTGAAAGTCCGCCAGGCTTTGGACATGGTGATCAAAAAGCAGAACATCATCGACGCAGTGTATGAAGGTGCGGGCCAACTGGCGGTCAATGCCATGCCGCCGACGCAGTGGTCTTACGACACCACGATCAAGGACGCGCCGTACGACCTTGACAAGGCCAAACAACTGCTCAAGGAAGCCGGAGTCAAAGAGGGCACCGAAATCACATTGTGGGCAATGCCTGTGCAACGTCCGTACAACCCCAACGCCAAGTTGATGGCTGAGATGATTCAGGCCGATTGGGCCAAGATCGAGATTAAGGCGAAGATTGTCAGCTACGAATGGGGCGAGTACAACAAGCGCGCCAAGCAGGGTGAAAACGGCGCAATATTGATTGGCTGGAGCGGCGACAACGGTGACCCGGACAACTGGTTGGGCACCCTGTTTGGGTGCAGTGCGCTGAATGGCAACAACTATTCCAAGTGGTGCGACCAGCCTTACGACGCGTTGATTAGGGAAGCCAAAGCCACCGCCGATCAGGGCCGTCGTATTGAGCTGTACAAACAGGCGCAGCACCTGCTCAAAGACGCTGTACCGATCACACCGATTGCCCATTCGACGGTCTTCCAGCCGATCCGTAATAACGTCACAGGCTTCAAGATCAGCCCGTCTGGATATAACTCGTTTTATGGTGTGGGAATCCAATAAACGGTCGACTGTACTGTAGAAGCTGCGGGAGGCTGGGGTAAGGTTCGCACTGCTTTCAACAGTTTAATTTTCAGCGACCTGCTCCCAGTCCAGAGTGTGGGGAAATACTTTATGACATCGTCGGCGCGAAGTGCCGACGGCTAGGTAAGCTGACGAAGTTTTCGTCGCTCGTGAATGAGATGAAAGAAAGGCCCTTGGAGGGCCCTTTTACAAGCTAAACAAACTCACTTGGTTAGCTACGACTCAACGGTCGCGGAGCCATGTTCCGCTTTCAGTGCAATTTAGCGATGAATACTCAGAACCGGCGGTGGAGCGACTTAGAAGCGAACACTGCGACAGGACGTCATCATGCGTAAGGATTACCTGGCTTTTTTCATTTCGTTGTTTCTGTCTCGACTGGCGGATCAGATCTTGCTGTTTATCGTACCGTTGGTGGTTTTCCAAACCACCAACAGCGCGTCCTGGGCGGGGCTGGCGTTTTTCGTCGAATCGCTGCCGCGCTTTCTCGCATTTCCGTTGTGCGGAGCCTTGTGCGACAAGTTCTCGCCCGTGAGGATACTGCACATCAGCCAGGTCTACCGGGCCATGCTTTGTGGGGTAACTGTGGGGCTCTATACCCTCTTCGGCGGCATCGTCTGGTTGGTGATGCTATCGGCGTTGTGCGGCGTGTTGACCACCCAGGGCATCATGGCCAGGGAGGTGCTGATGCCCCATGTCTTCCAGCACTACAGCTACACCAAAACCTTGTCCTACTCCCAAATCGCCGATCAAACCGGGCTGGTTCTCGGGCCCTTGGCAGCGGCGCTGTTGCTGGAGGTTTGGGGCTGGTACTGGGTGGTTCTGTGGGTCGCGGGGTTGTTCCTGCTGGCTGACCTGAGCATGCGGGTTTGGCAACGTTGCAGCCGTATCTCCTTGGCGGTGTTCGAGCAGCACCAGGACATCTGGCTGCAACCTCTGCGTATCGCCTTCGGGCATATCCGACAGCAGGTGGAGTTGCAAAAAATCATCACGCTGGCCGTTGGCGTCAACCTGATCGTCGGGGTCACCCTGGCTACATCGGCGGCCATGGTGATCGGCCACTACGGTGGCGGCAAAGATGGCTATGCCGCGCTGCAAGCTGCTGGCGCCGTGACCACCATCGCGATCCTGTTCTTCCTCGCCCGGGTGGTGCTGCCGCTGCGGATGCTGGGCGGTGTCGGCTATGCAATGATCGCCGCCGGTGCCTTCATCAGCGCCCTGAGCCCTAACTTGGCTGGGTATACGCTGGGTTTTCTGTTGATTGTTGGCTTCGACAAGATGTTCAACGTCTACATGCGCAGCCTGCGTCAGCGGGTAATTCCGCCCCAGGACTTCGGCAAGACGGTGGGCGTAATTACTTTACTCAACAACCTGTCTCAACCACTTGCCGGCCTGCTGGTAGCGCTGCTGGCCGCACCTTTGGGAACGGATCGCGTCATTCTACTCCTGGCCGTGCTAACCACGCTGCTCGGCGCGGCGGCTATATACTGGTTTGCCAGGGCTGGAAGCTTGCGAGCAGGTGTCTCATGACACACCGCTTTTGGCCGATTGAAGCTCCTCGTGACAGGCAGAAATCGGCCCAGAAGCAGACATCCAGAAAAGACTTCACTAGCTTCTCACTGCCTAGACTTATTCGAAGCGCGATATTTGAGCGCCGAATATTTGGGTGTCATGGGTCAGTTAAGGAAATAACGCGTAAATATAGGAAACAGAGACAAAGCGTCTATAACTATAAAGCAATCGCAAGCTGGCCCTGTGTTGCCAGACAAGCGCCGTCCAATTCGACACTGGAGTAATCGACATGAGGCGGATGCTCGAGCACCCACGGGCGATCAAAATCGGCTGCTGTTTGATAGTGGTACTGTTGACCCTTCTCGCGATTATCGGGGTGGTCGACCGCTACCAGCGGCAGCGTCTGTTGCTGATAGAGGGGCAACAGGCATTGCTCAGCCAGCGAAGTACATGGGGTTTTAGCACCCTGGTGCGCCAACTGACGACCCACAAGCTTCAACTATCACTGCTCTTGGCAAATCCTCTTCCGGCAGGGTGTCTGTCAGAGCAGTACATTACCGAGCAACGGCGCACCACCGCGGTTCAGACTGAGGATGTCGAAGAGCTGTCTCAATTTACTTTGCGTGTCCCCATTCAGCAGGTAGCCCCCTTACCCAGTCCAGAAGCGCCTCGCATGCGCCTGCTCCGGGGCGTAATCCAATTAACCAGCCGCCAACTTCTCGGTTATAGCTGTAATGGGCATTTCGCAGTGATACGTGAAACACAGACGCAAATACGGCCACCGCCACTGCCTCCTCGCACAGCGATCGGCCCAGCGTTTATCGATGCATTGATTGTGCATGTCGCGGTGACGCAGGGTCAGGCTCCTCCCTTATATGTCGATGTTCGTTTCACCGACAACAAAGCTGACCTGTTTCCTGGCACAGTCGCCGGTTGGCCTTCGACTTCGGCCTCGAATAATCAGGACGAGGAGCGTTTTGTCCGAGACTTCGTCGATCCGCAGCTCGCTCTACGGGTACAGTTTTATAGCGAACCACTCATACCGACTTTCGCCGCTTTATTCCTGAGCTGGAATGGTCTCGGATTGTTACTGCTGGTTGGAATACTGGCTTGCTTGTTTCTCATCAACTGGCTCGTTGCACAACTGATCGATGCCTACCAGTTGCAATATCGAGCCGCTACCCGCGATTTTCTGACTGGCTTGTACAACCGTAGAGAAGCGATGGCATTAGCCAGCGCCGAGCTGGCGAGAGCGTCGCGTAGGCACGGTTCGTTCTGCATACTGATGCTGGATATCGACCACTTCAAAAAGGTCAATGACACCTACGGGCATGACGGAGGTGATGAAGTATTAAAATTCTTCGCGCAGTTGCTCATTCGGACTGTTCGGCAACAGGATCTGGCGGCTCGTTTCGGCGGGGAGGAGTTCCTCATTTTGCTGCCCGACACGGAAATCTCCGGCGCAGAACTAATGGCCGAACGTGTGATACAGACCCTACACGCTTCGTCGCTAGACTACGCCACAACCCGTATCAACGTGACTTGCAGCCTGGGTGTCACCGCTTGGAGGGGCGCTGATGACTCGCTTCAGGACATGCTTGTCCGGGCTGACTCGCTGCTTTACCAAGCTAAACAACAAGGGCGTGACCGATACGTTAGCGATTGAGAGGAACTCACCCGTACTTCAATAGCTGAAGACAATTGCCGTTTGCGACTCATCACTGATTAACTCGTTTGACCACAGGAGGACTCCGGTGGCCATCTGCTACGACCAGTGTTGAACGGTTTCTGCCTGTGGCGACCGGCTGCAATGGGTCGATAACCGCCACTTGCATATCTCATAGAGTGCACACGAAGATTCTCGACCAGCCAAAGCGGCTTAACACCGGATCAAGGACGATGCATGAAACAAGTCGAGATTCATCACATCACGCACCTGCCGCCACAGATTCTGGCTATGGAAAAAGAGGCAGGTAAAGAGGGTTTTAGATTTCTCACTCGGCTGATTTCCGAATGGCACTCCGGAGCGAATCGCTTCGATGCACCCGGAGAATGTCTCATAGCGGCGTATTTCAACCAGCAACTGATAGGCATCGGAGGCCTTTCAGTTGATCCATATGTCGAGACTAATACGGCAAGGCTGCGACGGGTTTACGTCGCAGCTTCTTCAAGGGGGCTACACGTAGGTCAAACGCTAGTAAAAGTGCTGGTCGCACATGCCACTCTTCGCTTTCAGAGCGTGCGTCTTTCCACCGATACGCCCGAAGGAGACGCGTTTTACCTGCACTGTGGTTTCATGCGAACAGAGGATGCCCATGCCACTCACATCATGCTGCTAGGCGACACCTGAATCACTTTATCGGCCAGCAGCACCCTGACTCGAACGTCTGAAATGGGTCGACCTCTGCCGGTCATAAACTAGGGACGTACGGGTCAAATTCGGTCCAAAGGATCGTCAGATCGAGTCCAAATAGCTGGGTAGATCTGGGAAAGGCAACGGCGAGATGAGATGAGCTAGGCTTCCGGCATCATTACTCAAGGACGACCGTCATGCCCGATAACTCAAATTGCAAAATCGCCACAGCGGACGCTCTGACATTGCTCCTCCACAACCAGCACGCCCTATGTGCAGCGATAGAAGAAATAACCAAGTGGCTGTCAGAAAATGGGGTCGGCAGTGTCGCCGCTAATGCGATATCGGCAATGGAAACGCTGGACACAAATGCTCAAGCCATCACAGATTCCATTCTGAGGGTACGCCAGTCTTAGATCACTCAGTGAGGTCCAGGACTGCCCTCTGATTTGAATAGCTCCCTGACTTTGTAGGCACAAATTGACTGGTAGAGGGACGGATAGCGACGGTCTGGCACGACCGTCGCAGTGAATGGTCACACCTCCGTCTGCTCTGCCATTTCCAAGGCATCATCGACTTCGATTCCCAAGTACCTGACAGTGCTTTCAAGCTTCGTATGACCAAGCAGGAGTTGAACCGCTCTCAGGTTCTTCGTCCTGCGATAAATCAACGAAGCCTTGGTTCTCCGTAGCGTGTGAGTACCATACATGGTTGGGTCAAGGCCAATGGTTGTCACCCACGCTTTGACTATTCGAGCGTATTGCCTGGTGGATAAATGCTCTGAAGCGTGCAACCGGCTCGGGAACAAGAAATCCTCACTGCGGAGTCGCGCCTGGCGCATCCACGCTTCCAGAACCGTTCGGGTCTGTTCAGTGATTTCAAATTGCACTGGGTGTTGAGTTTTCTGCTGCATCACGATGGCCCGTGACGACACATGCTCCCCATGGGCAATGTCTCGGACCCGCAGTTTGGTTAAGTCACAGGCACGCAGCTTGCTATCGATGGCCAAGTTGAAAAGCGCCAAATCACGCGTCTTCTCAGCAAGCTGAAGTCTTACTCGGATAGCCCAGATATCTCTGACTCGGAGCGGGGCTTTCTGACCGACAAGCTTTCCCTTGTTCCAAGGCTGATGGCGGTATCTAGCAATAGTGTTCATGGCTCGTCCTCCACGTTGAGGGAAGACAAGGGTGGATCAGTCACAATGGCTGGTGGTGGCTATCGACCCATAGCGGTCCTTGGCGGGCCTCTAAAGTGAATCTCTGACTATCCGCTTTTTGGTTGCTGATCACGATTGGCTGTTTAGAAGCCAGATGGTCCGTAACGGCTGCGCGTAAGTATTACGGAATTGAATCGGAGTTGCTCAGCTGCGCAAGGTGATGCTGGCTTATTGTGATCTACACTCCCTGAGCGCGTGAGTAGGCGCTTCGCCACAAGACGTATTCAAATTATTTCACCGTGACCATGAACGCTCACGGTGCCAGCTTGCTCAAAACTAACGAGGTGGAAATGAACAGGAAGTTTAACCGGGGCTGGTCAATGGCTGCGGCACTCGTCGTAGTGGGTTCAACGCTTTTTGCGGGGTGTGCAAGCAAGAACGATCCCATCACGCAGGCAGACAAGACGGATGTGACCAAGGGCGTACCCGCGCCGAGTCTCGAGCAGACCGAGGCGATCGCCGAGGAAGGCTTTATTTACGGCTTACCGCTTGTCATGAACTACGCCGTGATGCACGAATATGCTGTGGACAAGGGCGGCCCGCAATATAAGGCGCCGTTCAACCAGATCAAGAACGAGCCTCGCGTCTACACCTACCAAGACACGGCCATCATCACTCCGAACAGCGACACCCCGTACTCGTTTGTCTGGCTGGACCTGCGTGCGGAACCGATGGTGATCTCGGTGCCGGCAGTGGACAAGCGGCGTTACTACTCGGTGCAGATGATCGACGGCAACACTTACAACTACGGTTACATCGGCAGCCGTGCCACCGGCAACGAGCCAGGCCAATATATGGTGGTCGGTCCCGATTGGAAAGGCGCGCCCCCTCCCGGTATCAAAAAAGTCTTCACCTCGACCACTCCCTTCGCCGTGAGCGCCATTCGGACTCAGCTCTACAATGCCAAGGACATGCCGAATGTCGAGAAGGTGCAAGCGGGCTACAAGGTCCAGCCGCTGTCCGCCTTCCTCCATCAACCCGCGCCGCCCACTGCGCCGAAGATTGATTTCGTGCCGGCTACGACGGAAGGCATCAAGGCCAACTTCTTCGAGTACCTGTCGGCCGCGATGGAGTATGTGCCTCCATCGGCTGACGACCAGGAGATACGGGCCAAGCTGGCGAGCATTGGGGTGGGCCCCGGTCGCACCTTCGAATTTAAGGACCTCTCGCTCGAGCACAAGGCCGTGGTCCTGCTCGGGATGAAGGCCGGTGACGAGAAGGTCGACAAGTTCCTCGCGAGCGGGACGAAGATAATCAACGGCTGGAACGTCGGCGCGTACTTCGGCGACCAAACATTCTACAAGGCCGACTGGCTGAAGCGTGCCGGTGCCGCGAAAGGCGGCCTCTACGGCAACGACGCCGTCGAGGCGATGTATCCCAACACGCGCACCGACGGCACCGGCCAGACGCTGGATACCAGCAAGCGCAAGTACACGCTGACTTTCCCGGCCGGCAAACTGCCGCCAGTCAATGCCTTCTGGTCGGTGACCATGTACGACGGCAAGAGCCAGCTGCTGATCAAGAATCCGCTCAACCGTTACCTGATCAATTCGCCGATGCTGTCGGCGATGAAGAAAAACACGGATGGTTCACTGACGCTGTACATCCAGAAAGACTCCCCCGGCAAGGCTAAGGAGGCAAACTGGTTGCCCGCGCCCAACGACACGGTCTTTCTGGTAATGCGCCTCTACTGGCCGAAGACCGCACCTCCTTCGATTCTTCCCGCTGGCGACGGCAGCTGGCAGCCACCGGCGCTGGTGGTCACGAAGTAAATCTTGCGGCCCAGTGCTGACACTCGCCGTAGGTCGGTGTCGGCTTGTGCTGCCTTTTTGCCAACAGCAGCCAATCATCAAGGGCTGCTATTGGAACATGCTGCCCATCGGGCAGTTGCTCTGGGAGAAGGAGCTAATGTCGTACAAGGAATTCCCGCCAATGCAGGTGCCGGAAACCTACAACCTGGATGGCATTCTCAAAGCCATGCAGCAGAATGGTCATAACGGACACGATTAACTCTTTGGATAAACAGTCGCTATAAATCAACGGGCGCCCCAAACAGGCGTCCGTTTTTCTGAGTAGATAGATTTTTCTTTCCGAATGCCCGCTATTGGCCGATCGTGTTGAAAAAGTCGGTCCTTCCAGACTGCCCGCTTACTGACTGCTGAAAATGCCTTTTTTGCGCGCAGCTACGCGAAATCTGAGCCCGGAATCCTCTGCTTAAAGTGAAGATTTCAATCTGAAGCGCGTACTTTTCTGCCGTGGAAACCATGACCGACTGTTTTCAACAGAATCGGCCGTATTTTGCCTGTCGCGAAGGGCAAAAAACGACACAAAGTATCCATCAAGCCAGTGGTAGGAATACCTCCCACTCTTACACCAGTGGACGTTACTGTTGGAGAACAGAGTTAATGGTCATTTCTAATTGATTGAGAGTGAAAGGCTTACGCAGAAAAATCGTCGGGGGGCGGATCACCTGTTCATCGACAACATAGCCAGAAGTGAGAATCGACGGAATCAAAGGCCATCGTTCTTTTGCCAGTCGGATGAATTCAGATCCCCGGATTCCTCCCGGAAGCCCCTGGTCCGCGATGATCAAGATGCACTCACCTTTGATTATCTCGAGGTGGGACAAAGCTGCGGCTGCGTTGTCGAAAGTCGCTGATGAAAATCCAAGCTCAGCAAGAGTTTCTTCAAACAGCATCCGCACCACCGGATCGTCCTCAATGGCGATTACATGCCCGGTTGCAGGCAATTGTTCAGCTAAACGCACGCTCACTTGCGAGATTCCTTCTCCAAATTACTTATGGGTTGAAGGTTCAGTGTAAGCGCTTTTTGACCGCTCCAATGTGAAAGCAAGATTTTGGCAGGGCTGGAGGTGGATCGGTTCGAGCAAAACGGGCTAGCGGTCAGACGGTATGAATTATCCGGTGCCTGCGCACTCCACCGCCTGAGGAGCAGTTGTTTCTTAATGGCGGTGAACTCCGCTCCGAGGCAAAGCTAATGGCATCGATCGAAGATTTCAGGATCAAATCACACGAGCTCCTGATAGAGCTCGACGCAGCTACGATGGGAATGATGACGCTGGTTTCTTCCAAATGTGTATCGGGGCCGGACTGGGATTTTGCCAGCAAGAGGCAGCACGACGCCTACCAAAGCTGGGATGCTTTTATGAATGCGCCTAATGCAATTATTCAGCCCGCCGACTCATAAAACGATCCTTTCACTGGCCGACTTTGGTAAGTGGATTAATACTTCTTGTCTAATTTTCGAGAATCCTATGAATCAGCAAGAAGAGTGTTTATCAAGGGCGCTGGAAATACATCATGAGTACGAGCGGCGTCAGCTGCCATCCGCGACATGTTGAGCAAAAACATAACCATCGGCCCTGAATGGGATACTGCAGTCGCGCGGCAGCTAGCAGCCCTTGACGCATGGGTGAAGCTGCCTCGCGGGTACGGCGATCTCAAAGCACGCAACTAACTGTCCGCGATTGTACCTCTCGCGGCGCACGGGCATCGTTGGTCGTGTGATAAGACAACACACGAGACACAATCGGCAGCCTGACCTCTCCGTCGATGGGGGGCTGTGAATTGTCTAGTGCTGTTTTTGACGTAAGGCAATCCTCGGACGAACGTCCGCTGTTGGCCGTTTTCTGCCTGCCGCCGCGAAGTCTGCTGCGCGCGGCAACCTTGGTCTGTTCTGACCGTACCCAGCCCTTTTGACGCGACGCTGGAGGAAAACTGCGCTCTGTCATGGAGCAAATAATTCATAGATAAACGGTGTTGAAATAATTGCTTCACTGGATTAGTCTCAATTCCACGTTGTACGAGATCAACCGCTGTTAGCACCTACAAAATTCAAACAATCGGGAGCAAACATGAAAGCGAAAGTGATGTTGGGATTGTTAATGACGGCCGCAGTTTCACTGCCAGCCTGGGCCGCGGACTGGACCGTAGGTGCTAACGTTGGCAACGTTCCCTGGGAGTTTCAGGACTCCAAAGGTGAGTTTGTCGGCTTTGAAGTCGATGTTGTAAAAGAGGTGGCCAAACGCGCCGGAAAAAGCGTCGAGTTCGTCAATATTCCCTTCAACGGCCTGTTCAGCGCCGTGCAATCCAAGCGTGTTGAAATCGCTATCTCATCAATCACCATTACCCCGAAACGCCTGGAGTCGGTAGCTTTTGCGCAGCCTTACTTCGATAGCGACCAGTCACTCACCGCACTGACCACTTCCAAGGTCAAGAGCCTGGCCGACATGAAAGACAAGGTGGTTGGCGTCGACACTGGCTCGACCGGCGATATGTGGATCGGCCAACACAAGGACGAGTACAAGTTCGCCGATGTTTCGCGCTACGAAGGACTCTCTCCGGCCATGCTCGATTTGGCTTCGGGGCGAATCGATGGCTACCTCAGCGACATTCCGGCAGTGCTCTACTACATCAAGGACAAACCGCAGTATTCCATCGTGGCGCGTATTCCCACCGGTGAGCGTTACTCGCTGATGCACGCCAAAGGCTGGGCGATGAGCGATCAGGTCAACGACATCATCAGCAAGATGAAAGAAGACGGCACCTTAGGGAAAATCCACAAACAGTGGTTCGGCTCCGACGCCGATAAAGATTCGAGCACCATGAAAGTGACCGCTGTCCTCAAGTAAGCCCTGCCGATAATGCGTGAAAGTGGCGACACCCGTTCGCCACTTGTATTGACCGAGGTATCCCATGGATCTTTTGCAGACATTTTTCAACTGGAACGTGCTCGTCGATTCGCTTCCGCTGATGATGCGTGGTCTGGGCGTGACCATTTTGCTTGGGGTGGTGAGCATCGCCCTGGGCCTGGTGGGAGGCCTTTTGCTGGCGTTGCTGCGGTTGTACTCCTACACACCCGTTCGAGCGCTCGCACGAATCTACATCGATATCATGCGCTCCATTCCATTGCTGGTTTTGCTGGTACTCATCTATTACGCGCTGCCTTTTGTCGGCATCCGGCTGTCATCTTTTGCGGCCGCTGCCAGTGCGCTCTCGCTTGTCTCCTGCGCCTACAGTGCGGAAATTTTTCGGTCGGGTATCGAGGCCATTCCCCGTGGCCAGTTCGAAGCATCGGCTTCTCAAGGCATGAGCTTTTTCAACACCATGCGCGACGTTGTTTTGCCGCAAGCCATTCGCATCGTAATGCCGCCCATGACCAGCAACTGCATCAACGTGATGAAAGACACCGCGCTTGCCTCGGTGGTAGCGATGCCTGATTTGCTGAAGCAGGCAACCCAGGCGCAGGCACTGGCCGCCAACCCGACTCCGCTGGTAGGGGCTGCCTTGCTGTACCTGTTGTTGCTGTTGCCGCTGGTGCAAATGGTCAGCTGGGTTGAACGTCGTAACGCTTCTGGAGGTAAAACCGCATGAGCACGTTGATCGACATCGAAAAGCTCGACAAGTACTACGGCAACTTCAAAGCGTTGAGCGATATCAATCTGCAGGTCGAAGAAGGTGAAGTGGTGGTCATTCTTGGCCCCTCCGGTTCGGGTAAATCAACCTTGATCCGTTGCATCAATCTGCTTGAGAACTACCAGCAAGGCCACATCCGTGTGGCGGGCGAGCGTGTTGAAAACGGTCCGCGACTGGCCGCCATCCGCAGCGAAGTGGGTATGGTGTTTCAGAGTTTCAATCTCTATCCGCACCTCACTGTTCTCGACAATGTGTCGCTGGCGCCGATCCGTGTTCGTGGTCTGAGCCGGCGTGATGCGCATGCCAGGGCCAAGGAGCTACTGGTGAAGGTCGGCATGGGCGATCACGCGCACAAATACCCGAGCCAATTGTCTGGCGGCCAACAGCAGCGTGTTGCCATTGCCCGTACCATGGCGATGGAACCTCGCGCGATTCTGTTCGATGAACCGACTTCAGCGCTGGACCCGGAAATGGTAGGAGAGGTACTCGACGTCATGCAAAACCTCGCTCGCTCCGGCGTCACGATGGTCGTGGTCACTCATGAAATGGGCTTCGCCCGTCGGGTCGCCGACCGGGTGATCTTCATGGAAAGCGGGCGCATCGTTGAACAGAACATCCCTGAACCGTTTTTTACCGCACCTCGGGAACCTCGCACACAAGCGTTCCTGCAGGCCATCTTGCATCATTGAATCCGGCTGGAGAAAGTAGAGTGAAATCTCTCGATATTGATTACGTTCGCAAGCAATTTCCAGGTCTGGCCGATGGCTATTCCTACATGGATAACGCCGGGGGTTCGATGGTGTTGAGCACCGTAGCGGAGCGGGTCGTTGACTACATGCTCAACAGCAGCGTGCAATTGGGCGCTTCCTACCAACCTTCCGTCGACGCTGGGGCGCGAGTGATGCAGGCGCGTCATTCGGTGATGCAGTTGATCAACGCCGAGCATCCTGAAGAAGTGATCATGGGCGGTTCGACCACCCACTTGTTGCAAATACTGTGTCGTGCCATCGCCCCGTCAATCGTTCCGGGCGATGAAATCATCGTGACCAATTGCGATCACGAGGCGAATATCGGCCCTTGGATCAAACTTTGCGAAAGCCGCGGTGCGACCCTGCGCGTTTGGCAGGTCAACCAGAATAGTTGTGAGCTGGAACTGGATGACCTGCAGGTTTTGCTCAATGACAAAACCCGTTATGTGACCATGACCCACACCTCGAATATTCTCGGCTCGATCAATCCAGTCGCCGAGGTTGCACGACGTGTGCACTCAGTGGGCGCCAAGCTGTGCGTGGACGCTGTTGCTTATGCGCCACACCGACTGGTTGATGTGCAGGCCAGCGGTGCCGACTTCTACGTCTACAGTTTCTACAAAACCTTCGGTCCACACTTTGCTGTGCTCTGGGGGCGTCGTTATCTGTTGCTTGAGTTGCCGAGTCTTAATCATTTCTTTATCGGCCAGGATGTGGTGCCTTACAAATTGCAGCCTGGTAACGTCAACTATGAGTTGTCCTTCGGTTGCATCGGCATTACCGATTACTTGCTCGACATCAGCACCCGGCTTGGAGTGCAAGGCAGCGAGCGCAAGTGCATGCAGGCCGCGTTTGATGCGTTCGAGGTACAGGAAGATCTGCTCGCCGAGCGTCTGCTGGCATTTTTGCGCCAGCGCGAGGGCGTTCGAATCATTGGCAAAGCGCATACCCGCAATCGAGTACCAACGATCAGTTTCGTGGTCGAGGGCGTTCAGTCCGAGGCTATTGTGCGCAAGGTCGATGAGCACCGGATCGGCATTCGCTATGGTGACTTTTATGCGCGGCGCCTTATCGAAGCCCTTGGGCTTGACCGGTTTGGCGGGGTAGTACGAGTGTCGTTGGCGCATTACAACACGCTGGAAGAAGTCGACCGCCTCATCTCTGCGCTGGATCAAGCAATCACTGCGTTGCGTTGACAGGCACACACACTTCTAACTTTATGAGCCTTCATTATGGCCTTACCTGAAACCCTTGCAGAGCTGCGTGACTGTATAGCGGCCCAGCACGAACAACTGACCGGTCGCCTGCGTGATGCAGCCCGATTCCTGATCGACAACCCGCATGAGATCGCACTCAGCACGGTGGCCGAACTGGGTAAGCGTTCGAGCATCGCGCCTTCCGCTTATATTCGGCTGGCTCAGGCTCTTGGCTTTGCAGGGTTCAAGGATTTGCAGCGGTTGTTCCGCGCACCGCTGCAACAGGTTGCCGACACTCATAGCGAGCGCATTCGGCACTACGGCGGTGAGACGTTGCTCGAGGACCCGAGCGACGTCGGCGGGATTCTGCGTGAGTTCAGCCAGGCCAATATCGTTTCTCTGGAACACCTGGCCGAAGGCGGCGAACAGGCCAATATCGAAGCAGCCATCGGCCATCTGCAGGTCGCGCGCACCACCTTCGTCATCGGTATGCGCCGCGCCTTTCCGGTGGCGGCGTATCTGAGCTACGCGTTAAGTCGTGTGGGCCGGCGAACCGTGCACATCAGCGGTGCTGGCGGTACGTTGCCGGAGCAAATCAGCGCCATTGCCGATGATGATTTATTGATAGCCGTCAGCTTCCCGCCGTACGCCAATGACACCGTTGAGGCTTGTCGTCTGGCGCGGGCCGCAGGCGTGACGCTGGTAGCGATCACTGACAGCGTTCTGAGTCCTATCGGGCAGATGGCCGATACAGTAATCGAGGTCAACGACGCTGAATTACTGGGCTTTCGCTCGCTCACCGCTTCTTTCTGTATTGCGCAAACCCTGGCCATGGGACTGGCCTTCAGCGAGTGGCAATCGGACAGCACCTTTAGCCATGACCGGTTGAAAGAGATCGACTGCTAAGTCGCGACTTTCGCCACGTACTTATTTAACCAGTCACTTCAGGAGAATATCCCGATGGTTTCACCTGCACGCGATTTAGTGGGTTACGGTAGACAACGCCCGAAAGGTACCTGGCCGAATGGCGCACGTTTGGCCATCAGCCTGGTGATCAACTACGAAGAAGGCTCCGAACGCTCGCTCGCCATGGGCGACCCGGACCAGGAATCCATGACCGAATGGGGCAGCTATTCAATACCCGACGGCACACGCAATCTGGCGATGGAGTCGATGTACGAGTACGGGTCTCGCGTCGGCATCTGGCGAATCCTGGATATTCTCGACCAGCAATCGGTTCGTGCGACTTTTCATGCTTGCGCAGTAGCCTTTGAGCAGAACCCTGATGTGGCACGCGCTGCCGTTGCAGGTGGTCATGAAATTTGCAGTCACGGTTATCGCTGGGAGGAAGTGTTTCGCCTGACTGAAGAGCAAGAGCGTGAACACATGCGTTTGGCAATCGAGTCATTCGAACGCACCTGCGGCAAGCGTCCCGTGGGCTGGTATTGCCGGTATGGCGCCAGCGTCAACACCCGTCGGCTGGTCGCTGAAGAGGGCGGTTTTCTCTACGATTCCGATGCCTACAACGACGATGTTCCCTACTTTGTCGAGGTCGAGGGTAAGCGTCATCTCGTGGTGCCTTACACCGCCGACGTGAACGATTTCCGCTACTGGAATTCTCCTGGGCTTTCGCAAGCATCGGATTTTCTCGAGTACATGAAAGAAAGCTTTGAGGTCCTTTATGAGGAGTCGGTTGAAGGGCCACGCATGATGTCGGTCGGGCTGCACCCACGCATGGTGGGCCGCCCCGGGCGTGTAAGGGCGATCAAGCAATTCATCGAGTATGCCAAGCAACACGGCGGAGTATGGTTTGCTACGCGCGAAGAAATCGCCCGTGCCTGGCTTGAGCGAACTTGATTGAAGACACGCGCCGCGTGATCGGCGCGGGCCGGTTACTTCTGGAAGAGACCTGATATGCAACCTTTTGATACGGTGATTCGCAACGCCCGCGTGGTAACCGCCGCTGACACATTCACCAGCGATATCGGTATTCGTGATGGGCGCATCGTTTCCCTTGGCCTGGACCTGCCGCAGGGTCACCAGGAAATCGACGCGGCAGGCCGGCATGTCACCCCCGGAGGCATCGACAGCCATGTGCATCTCGACCAGCCGACTGGCGACGGCTCGGTGATGGCTGATGACTTCTTCAGCGGCACGGTCTCGGCGGCCTGCGGTGGCACCACCACCGTCATCCCGTTCGCCTGCCAGCAGAAGGGCGAAAGCCTGCGCGCTGCCGTCGATGACTACCATCGTCGGGCCGGTAACAAGCCGGTGATCGATTATGCCTTCCATCTGATCGTCACCGACCCCACCCCGCAGGTCCTGCGTGAAGAACTGCCGGCCTTGATTGCTGAAGGCTATACATCGTTCAAGATCTACATGACCTACGATGCGCTGAAGCTGGGCGACCGGGAGATTCTCGAGACGTTGTCGGTCGCGCGCCGTGAGGGCGCCATGGTGATGCTCCACGCCGAGAACAGCGATTGCATCGCCTGGCTTACCGAGCGACTACTGGCGGCCGGGCTGACTGCGCCGCGCTACCATGCCGCGTCGCGGCCGATGCTGGTGGAGCGCGAAGCGACCCATCGTGCCATCGCCCTTGCCGAGCTGGTGGACGTGCCGATCCTGATCGTGCACGTCTCGGGTCGCGAGGCCGTGGAGCAGATTCGCTGGGCCCAGAGCCAGGGGTTGAAGGTGTACGCCGAAACCTGCCCGCAGTACCTGTTCCTGACCGCCGACTCGCTGGGGTGTGACGACAGCTTCGAAGGTGCCAAGTGCGTCTGCAGCCCGCCGCCGCGCGATGCCGCAAACCAGCAAGTGATCTGGGATGGCCTGGAGAACGGCTCGTTCGAGATTTTCTCGTCAGACCACGCCCCCTTTCGCTTCGATGGCCCGGATGGCAAGAAGGCCCACGGTGAAGAGGTGTCGTTCGACCAAATCGCCAACGGTATTCCCGGTGTCGAAACCCGCATGGCACTGCTCTGGTCCGAAGGCGTGCGCAGTGGGCGCATCACCCCGCAGAGCTTTGTTGCGCTGACCTCCACTAATGCCGCCAAGATGTATGGGTTGTATCCGCGCAAGGGCAGCATCGCTATTGGTGCTGATGCCGACATGGTGATCTGGAACGAAGGTGAGGCGGTGCACCTGTGCAACGAAATGCTGCACCACAACGTCGATTACACGCCTTACGCCGGCATGACGCTGAGCGCCTGGCCGGCCATGACGCTGTCTCGCGGTGAGGTGGTCTGGGACGGCGAGCCGCGCGGTGAGGCTGGTCGCGGCCGGTTTCTGCCGTGCGAGCGCCCGGCGCCCGCGCAACTGCGCCGACGTAAGACCGAGTTGGATTTGTGAGTGCGGTCGCGCAGGTGGCCGCCATCCTGATTCGTGGATGGCGTGAGGGACGCCAACAACCGTTGCCAACCCTGGAACTGGCTAGTGAGGCCGAAGCCTATGCCGTGCAGCACCAGGTAGCGGATGCCCTCGGCTGGTTCACCTGCGGGCCGCCAGCGGCCTGGAAACTGGGTGGCGCTCCGGGAGGGCTGATCAGCGCCGCCGGGGTACCGGCAATGGCGGTACACCCGTCGGGTTGGCAGGTTCCGCCGGGCGATGCCTTCGGTTTCGGGATCGAGGGTGAACTGATCGTGCGCCTGTCGCGCGACCTCGACCAGCACACTGATCTGGCCATGGCCTGTGCGGCGGTCGATGTGTGGATGCCGGGCATCGAACTGTGTGGCACGCGTTGGCTGCAGGGCGATCAGGCCGCGCCACTGCTTCGGCTGGCCGACCAGCAACTTAACCGCGCACTGGTACTCGGTGCACCGCAAACATTGAGGGAGATGCCGAATTGGTCAAGACAACAGGTGGCGTTGCGGGTGGCCGGGGAGCCTGCGTTCGTCGGCGTTGGCAGCCATCCGTTCGGTGATCCGCTGAGTTCGCTGCCGTGGCTGGCGCGTCACGCTGCAGCGCAGGGCAGTCCCCTGCGAGCCGGCGACCTGGTGGCTTGTGGTAGCTGGACCGGTATTTACTGGGCGCCGGCCGGGGTGGAAGTGTACGTTGAGTTTGCCGGGATAGGTCGGGTTGCCTTGTCGACTTGATGCGGTTCAAAGGCTTGCCGATTTCAGTTTTCGAAGCCAGCCGGCGCATTGCTCCTGCTTAAAAGGCGTGGGCTTTGAGGCTTGCCTCTGGGCATTCCCTCAGGCCCCTCTGGAGAAGCCATCTCGCTACCCTAGTCTGCTGATCGGGTGATATGGAATAAATTCGAGGTTGCCCGGCTGGAATTGCTCCTTCAGGGTACTAATCGTACACAGAATTATTCACAACTTTGAGGCAAACAAAAATTTCGCCTGTCATAACAGATATCTTGCTGGAGTAAAGGGCTAAGCCTGGCCCAGCCCCGGTAAAATCAGCACTGTTGCAGTTATCCGCGCCTCAGTTTTTCTCGGCACTGACCTGGCCGGTATACTTGGGCAGGTTAATTTCCACATCAGCTTTTTGTTGCAGGCCTAGTTCCATAAGGCGGCCGATATGGTGTTGGGCGGCAGGGCGTCGAACAGAGTTGAGAAAAGCGGGCCATTCCTTCCCGATGTCTTCGTTTGAAGGGAGGGAAGCTACATTCACCAGCTCCTTGATCTCGCCCAGAGACTGCTTGTCGAAGGTGGCGATGCGGCGGGCCAGAGCATCGACGAAGCTGTTCAGTTCGCCTTCGGGGAAGCTGCGGTTAACGTAACCATAACGCTCGGCCAGCTTGCCGTCGATATCGTTACCGCTCAGCAAGACTTCTAATGCACGGCCGCGGCCGATAAGGCGTGGCAGGCGCGCCATCGGGCCTCCGCCTGGGACAAAGCCGGCGCCAATTTCAAATTGGGAAAGCACTGCCTTGTCGCTGGCAAAACGCATATCGCTGGCCAGCGCCAGTTCGCTGCCCACGCCGGAGGCGCGGCCGTTGATCATCGCGATGGAAACCACTGGGGACTTACTCAGGCGTACCAACATGTCCGGAAGGGGCGGCAGGCCGGTCTTCCCGTTGGGCATTTCCAGGGTCCGCTGCAGAGGCTCCGCAAAGTCGTAGTGGGTTAGGAAAAAACCAGGCACCTTGCTTTCAAAGACCACCACCTTGAGTTTGCTGTCGCTTTCGATCGCGCTAATCACCTTCTCGAACTGGAAGGTAGAATCCGGGCCATATATGTTGAAAGGCGGGTTGTTGATCTGCACTCGCCAGTATTCGGGGCTGATCTTTTCAATGAGAAACTGGTTGGGGGAGGAGCTGGCAGATTTGGGGGGGCTGGCAGTGTCGGCAGCCAGGGCTTGACCAGCCATGGTGGTGCCGCCCAGCAGCATGCTAAAGGCGAGAGTGGCGCTTACGATACGGGGTAGTTTCATAACGGTGAACTCCAACTTAATGGAATGAACAGCGATGAATTGACCTGAACACTCTTCAGGATCACAAGCACCTGTTGATGCTCGACTTAGCAGTATGGTCAGCAGCAGCTCTTTGGCAAATTTAGGCGCGATTATCAGTGGCAGCAGTAGCGCAAGCTAGATTGGCCCCACCTGGCACAAGGCGACATGTTTCGCCCACCAAGATCCCGGTATTCATGGATCTATCAACACATGTCCACCTCAGCCTGGACTGCCGACCGTGCCAGACCACAGTCCGGTCATGCGCACGAAACCCACGTACATGTGTCGACCCCCGAAGGAACGGAGCAACGGGCACGCTTCTGCACGCCCTCATTAAATGGCAGGCCACAACAACAGCTCAAACGGGGATTCGCAGCAGCAGAAAACCCAGCACCCAGTGCAATTTGAAATCACTGAACAAACCCGAACGATTCTGGAGGCTTGGATGCGACAGGCCCACCTACGCAGCGAGTTTTTTTCCGATGCGGCGAGGCAAGGCAGCGCTACAGACGAGGCAAAAAAGTCATGCTTTTTGTTGGATATTGTCCGGCAAGCAGCTATAAATCTTCTCTTGTTGAGTATTTAGTATGACTAATTATTAAAAACAACAAAGGAAGGTCAACCATGCTTCAATCCCGACACTTGCTATCCGGCCTCGGACTGTCCCTGATAATCGCCACTCTCTCCGCCCAGGCTGCCGGCCTGTCTGCCGAACACAAAGCGTTCGGCAAGACCAATAACGGCACGCCCGTCGAACAATACATATTGCGCAACAGCCATGGCATGCAAGCCACAGTCATTACCTATGGCGGGGTTCTGCAGTCATTGAAGGTGCCGGGAAAGGACGGCAAGGCCGAAGATATCGTGCTCGGCTTCGATGACGTTCAGGGTTATCAAAGTGGTACCGCGTACTTTGGCGCGACCATCGGCCGCTACGGCAATCGCCTGGCCAACGGTACGTTCGAACTGGACGGAAGACACTATCAAGTGCCGAAAAACGACGGCCCGAACTCGCTGCACGGCGGGCCGCTGGGTTTCGACAAACACGTGTGGAAAGCGCAACCGACCAAAAGCAAGGATTCGGTCGGCGTGACCCTGACTTACCTGTCAGTGGACGGTGAAATGGGCTTTCCAGGCAACCTGAAAACCGAGGTCACGTACAGCCTGACCGAGAACAACGAACTGCGGATTGACTACAAGGCATCGACCGATAAACCGACGGTGCTGAACCTGACCAACCACAGCTATTTCAACCTCGCCGGCGCCGGTAATGGTGATGTGCTGAAACAGGTCGCCACCCTGTACGCGTCGCAGTACACGCCGGTTAATGCCACGTTGATCCCCACCGGTGAACTGGCACCGGTCGCCAACACACCGATGGACTTCACCCAGCCCACCGCCATCGGCAAAAATATCAAGGCTGATCACCCGCAGCTGAAATTCGCTGAACCGAAACAGGGCGGTTTTGACTTCAACTGGGTGCTGGACGCCAAGGGCGATGTGAGCAAGCTCGCCGCTGATGTCAGCGACCCGCAATCGGGCCGCCGCTTGCAGCTCTACACCAGCGAGCCGGGCGTGCAGTTCTACACCGGCAACTTCCTCGACGGCACGGTCAAGGGCAAGGCCGGCAAGATTTATCCGCATTGGGGCGCGTTCACGCTGGAGACTCAGCATTACCCGGATTCGCCGAATCAGCCGAACTTCCCTTCAACGCGACTGGACCCGAGCAAAACTTATACCCAGAGCGTTGTGCTGAAGTTTTCCGCCCCATAACCCCCCGAACTCTCGCCATACCACATAGCAGCTGTCGAGCCTGCGAGGCTGCGTCCGAGGACGCAGTCGTCGCTGGCCAGGCGGATGCTGTGTGCCTGAAACACAGCGTTGCAGGACTTACGAGGACTTTGTCCTTGGACGCAGGCTCGACAGCTGCAGCGCGGCCCGATTCAGCCTGTTTACGGCGTGATCGATCTAAGTGGAGCACCGTCTGAGTAGATCGTCTGCTTTTGGCCGATTGCTACATGCCGCGAAGGGCAGCAACCGACCCAAAGCAGCCAGTCATTCTCAAAGCGGTGGGAGAGCATGGGTGGACTTCAAACCAGGCTGAAAATACTCGCTTCTCCAGTCTGGATGTCATATGCGACTAATGCTTCGTTGACTGCGTCGGCGCTGCAAACGATTTCACCGTGGCTGTTCCAGATTGAAGAGCAACCGGCTGCTACAAAGTCGTCGGCGGCACCAACACAGTTCGCCATCACCACAGTCATGGAATGCTTTTTAGCAATCATCGGATAATGACTGTTTGCCGATGCAGTACCTCTCTCAGACTTTGCCACGCTTGCCAAATACACCTGAGCACCAGACTCTGCGGCTTCTTCGGCGTGGCTGGGTTGCAGTGATTCGTAGCAAATGGCGGGGGCCAGGACATAGCCTGCCTGACTCAGAACAAGCCTTCGGGTGCCCGCAGTGAAAAAAGGTAATTCGTCGGAGTGCAGATGCTGTTTTGAATAGCTCATGCGCTCCAGCCCGGGCTGGAAACTGATCATGCTGATCTCAGTGCCCTTAGATCCCTTGGTTGGTGCACCAACAGCGATGAGCATCCCATACCGGTCACTTAATCTTTGGAATTCATCAAAACGGCTATCACTCGGATGCACCGCCAGGCCCTCAACCAGCCTCGGTTCGTAACCGGTGAGGGAAAGCTCGGGAAAGAGCACGAGATCGGCACCTTGCCGTGCGGCTAGATGGATGGCATCAATGTGTTTGGCGATGTTTTTTTCATATTCTCCTGGTACAGGGAGGATCTGCGCAGCGATTAGCTTCATTTCCGTCTCGCGTCCATGTTTACGGTTTGCTTGGAGAGCAACTGACCGGTGTCAGCCACTGCTTTAAAGTCAACGCATGCTGCACGAACGTCGGCAGTTTGAAAAGTGAGTGGGCGGCAGTCCCACCAACGCCAATGGGCGCTTATGGTTTGCAGGTAAAACGCGCTTTGCAAAAGCGGCTATTTTTCAGACCGCTTCATGAGTTCCCATTTTTCGATGTCTTTCTTGCTTCGCCCGCAACTCACACACAGATCCCCACCAAGCGCATTGGGATGGCGCGCTGGCGGGAGAGTCTTTTCGCGTTTTTGCTGAAGAACGCAACAGCCACCTGAAGTATTTCAAATTGCCACTGAACAGAGTGATTGAACTGGGCACTCAGGGAGATGTGAGGGGCGAAAAAGGCCGCCTCTGCGGCCTTTTCATCCAAAGCGCTCGTTCAGATCACTTTAACGGCCCGTCCAATGAACTGAATCGGTCCTGTGGGTTTGCCAGTCGGCGATCCATTGGGGTTTTCCAGAGTCAACTCAAAGAGTTGGTTGGGTTCCAGCGGCGGTAATCTATCCAAGGGGACAGAAAGCGTTTGCCCAGGTTTGACCAGTCCAAGTGATACCGGACCTTGCCAGCCGTCCGCTTTGGTCCAGAACTCAAGTGCTTTGTCGGTTGGGATTTGCGCGACCCCCAATGGTATCAGTTGGATTTCTCTTGGGTTGCTCGCCTGTATCACCCAGCCGGGCGCCTGGTTCTGCGGCGCCACCAGAACGACTAGGTAGGTGGTCGGATTCACCGGAGCTGTTTGTGTCAGTAGCATTGTTGCGAGCAACAACGTTGCAGCAAGACCTGTCCCCGCCAGCCCACGCCATAGCGGAAGAAGGTTCCACCATGAGATTGGCTGCGCGGTGGCCGTCACTCGTGGTGCTCGCCGGTCAATGCTGTTCAAGCTGTGCTCGATACGCCCCCAGAGTGATGCCGTAGG
The DNA here is from genome assembly GCF_019947275.1 of Pseudomonas sp. GL-RE-29. Taxonomy (NCBI): domain Bacteria; kingdom Pseudomonadati; phylum Pseudomonadota; class Gammaproteobacteria; order Pseudomonadales; family Pseudomonadaceae; genus Pseudomonas; species Pseudomonas sp. GL-RE-29. Next base: position 20,138 of record NZ_JAGYGD010000025.1, on the reverse strand, counting down.
TGTTTGCGGTTCAGCTAGTTCGGTCAACGCTAGCAAACGTTGTTCCCATGCATCCACAACCGCCCGCAAATCGGCGTCCTGAGCAAGACGCTTTTGGACTTCGCTACGATGCTCTGCCGACAATGTGCCTAACACATACTCACTCGCCAGCTCTTCAATGTTGTCGGGGATGTCATCCTGTGGGCTTATGGTCATCCCATGCACTCCCGCAATGCCACCAGACTGCGTTTGATCCAGGCTTTGACAGTCCCCAGCGGTGCGCCCAGTTTCTGTGAAATTTCTGAATGCGAATAGCCGTCGACGTACGCATGAAGGATGCAGTTGCGACGCGCCGGCTCCAGTTGCTCGAGGCACACATAGATACGCCCTGAACGGGCTCGATAATCGAAGGCGTCCGCACTCTCTGGCGATTCCTCCATGGACGCTGAAGCTTGCAGTGCCGTTTCCCGTTGCTCGCTGACTTGTACCTCCCTGGCGCTATCACGCATGAAGTTGAGCGCCAGATGCCGTGCTACGCTGAAAATCCAGCCCCGCGCAGAGCCTCTCGCTGGATCAAAACTGGCGGCACGGGTCCAAATCTTGATAAAGACATCGTGCACAATGTCTTCGGCCAGGGCGTTATCACGAGCGATGCGCTTGGCAACACCCAAAAGACGAGCACTTTCCTGCTCATACAAGTCCCGCAGTGCCTGCTGCTCGCCTCGGGCGCAAGCAGCCAGGCAGGCTTCATAGTCAAAACAGGGCTCAGGCAAGGACAAGGTTTTCAGCCATCAGCAGGTGGAAAATACTCCAGCCATAGGGCTGGAGTTCCATCGAAGCAGCGTAGACGACTTATGCGCGAACAACCTGCTCTGGATCGTCGGCTTAATTGGCTGCCCAAAAAATATAGTCAGCCTGATATTTCACGATCTCCCGTTTGCCTTTGTTTGCGGAAGAACATTCGGTCATAGGTGCTACGCCGCCCTTAACGGCCACCCGCTGGATGTAACTGACACCGCTCATCGCACCTTTACCTTCAGCAGGGTTGGCTTTGACCAACTGGTAGGGGAGGTCGCCGGTGCCTGAGGGGGCAACTGCCAGTTGTGTCCCGGTGATTTTAGAGCCGTCCTTAGCTTGCCAGGTAGCAGGCGGTCCGAAGTAAGTGCCGACCTGTTTGCCGTTGCGATCATTAAGAACCGCTTTGGGGCCGACGAAAGTCCATTCAGTCTGGCCAACGGAGTTAGCCTTGTCGCGACACTCATACGTGATTTCGCCCGTCCCCACGGTCTCCAGCGCGATCTTATGACCGTCCGGGACCTTGATGCTGTCGGGCAGATCTGTTTGCGCATAGGCAGCTGGCACTGTGACCAGCAAGCAGGTAGTTGCAAGCGTACTACTGACAATGCACAGGAATCGTTTAGCGTTCATGCAAGTATCTCCAGAAAGTGATCAGTTCAGCAGCTATGGCTACTACCTGTACTACCCGCGGGAGGATTATCTGGATGCAGCTGATTGAAAAAATATCTGTGGAGAAAGGGTTGTAGCGTTAGTGCTTGATCGCTTGATCGCTTGACTGTGTGAATGTCTGTTTTTCCGACTGTTGCCGGCCTCGAAGGGCTTGATCCGACCCAGTGCTCGCTCGGGAAGGACGTCTATCGGTCGGCAGCTTTTTCGTTCAGTCCCCGGTTTGCACGTTTGACGGTGCGCACGGTAAAAGCCGATCTGCGGTTTACTTGTGCCGCGGCAACGCATAACGCGCCTAATGGAGGCCTTCATTAGGTGTCCCTGCTATCCATTTTGGCCGATCTGCTAATTACCTACTAAAGTCCATAGCGGTAATCGCAATGCTATAGCCACTTGCTGGCAGGCACTGTGAGTTAAACAGGGAGGTTTTAATGAAAAGCGCTCGCGACCATTTCCGTGTCGGGTTTGCCCCGCATTTCAAACGTAGCGCCTTGCTGGTCGCCATGGCCAATGTCCTGACGCTGGCGGATGCCCAGGCCGCCTGTGGGCCGCTTGCCGTCGGAACCTACAACGTTTCGCAAACCTGTACGCCTGCCGCCAGCGTCGATGCCTCGATCAGTACTCAAGCGGGTACGGCCATCACCACCACTGCCGGATCCTCGGTGCTTAGTCGAGGCAACAACGCCAACTCAACCGTTGCCCTCAGCGGCACCACGATCAATAGCACGCCACCGACGGCCGCAAACGCCGTGTTTTCGAACGTAATCGGGTCTACCGGCAATGCGTCCCTGAGCGTCAATGGCGGCACCAACACGGTCAACGTTGGCGGTAGCGGACTCGATGCGCTGGCCATCACCAATGCCGGCAGTGGACTCTCGACGTTTTCCGTCACGTCGGGCACCACGCTGAACATCCTCAACACCGTGGTCGGCAACGAACACGACGGGATCGATGTGAATGCCAGTGGCGGCGGCGGAATCAACGTTACCCATGATGGCAGTGGTCAGATTACCCTGCTCGGCGGCAACGGCATCTGGGCCAAAGCCACCGGCAGCGGCGACAACAGCGTCAGCGTCGGAGCCGGGGTGAGCATCCTGGTCAACAACGACGATGCGCTGTCCGCCGGCCCTCCCATTACCGACGACACCTTGCCGACTGCAGGCATCGGCAACCACGCCGGTGTCCACACCCGCGCGGTCAATGGCAACACCACCTTGGTGAACGCGGCGACTGTTCAGGCCATCGGCATGAACGCCTTCGGCCTCTTCTCCGAGGGCGGCGCCGGCGATACCCGGTTGAGCAACAGCGGGACACTCAGCGCCAATGGCCTCAATGGTTTCGGCATTCGATCCTTTTCTACCGTTGGCAGCATCGACATCACCAACACCGGTGCGATCACCACCACCGGGGGCGCCGCGCACGGTATCTATGCCAACGATAATGTTGGCGCCACCGGTTCGATCAGCATCGAAAACAATGCCGCCATCAATGTCGGCGACGCGGCCAACCCTGCCGGCTCGCGGGCGATCTACGTCATCAAGCGCGGTACCGGTGACGCGACCATCACCGGCAGCGGCAATCTCACCGTGCTCGGCGGGCTGAACACCACGCGCGCCTACGGCATCATCGTCAGCGCCGAAAACAACAATGTCCTTATCGACTATTCCGGCAACATCTTCGCCAGCGGCTTTGGCGCGGGTGGCATTCGGGTCGACTCGACGGGCGGCAATGTCCGCGTCGATTACTCCGGCAACCGTATCGAAACGATCAACAGCAATGCCAACGGTATCTACGCGTCAACCCAATCACCGACAGGCACCGTGGACGTCAACGCTGGCGGCACGATCATCACCCACTCCGATGCTGGGACGGGCGACGGCAGTGGCATCGGTTCCTTCGGCATCCAGGCGTTGACTCTGGGGGGCAATGTCAGTGCCACGTTCACCGGGCCGCTGATTGACGTCAATGGCCAGGGCGCGGCGATTCTGGCGGGCAACGCGTTCAACTCGGGCACCGGCGTGGGCACCCTGAATGTGAGTAACAGTGGGGAACTGATCGCTCGCGGCAATCAGCAGCGTGGCATCCGCACGTTGTCCGTCAGTGGCCAGCAGAGCGTCGTCAACACCGGGCCGATTCAGACGCTGGGTGCCAGCGACAGCCAGGGGATTCTCGCGCAAGCATCCGGCGCGGCCGCGCTCTCGGTCAGCAACACCGGGGCAATTACTACGAAGGGCACGGGGTCGTCGGCGATTGATGCGTTGACCGAGGGCGGATCGGTCAGCGTCAGCAACAGCGCGACCCTTCAAGGTGGATGGGCAGACAGCAGCGGCGTGACCCTGGGGGGTGCAACCCAGACATTGATCAACACAGGCGTGATTGGCGCACTCAGCGATTCAGCGGTTCGTGCCGATGCAACCACGCCCGGGACGAATTTCACACTCGACAACACCGGTCAGATGACCGGCTCGGTCAATGCCGTCAGCGCCACAAGTACTGTGACCAACAGCGGTACCTGGACTATGCGCAGTTTCGCCGACAGCACCGGCAGCGGCACGCGTGATACCTGGGGCGTTTCGACCAGTAATCTGGGTTCGGCGGGCAACAACAGTATCGACAACAGCGGCGTCATTCGCCTGGCAGCGCAACCCGCTACAGGCATCGTCAATTTCAACGCCAGCGGTGCCTATTTGCCCTTGGGCCAAGTGGCTAATACGCCGACGCCGGGTGGTGCGGTGCAGGGCCAAATACTTGGGGTGAACAGCTTCACCCACAGCGGCACACTCGACCTAGCGGCCGGCACCAACACCGTGGGTAATGTGCTGCTGATCAGCGGCGCGACCACCGCCGGGACCGATGGCGGCGGAACGTTCGTGTCCAATGGCGGCAGCCTGCTGCTCAACACCACGTTGAATGGTGGTGGCGTCAACAGTCGTTCCGACCTGTTGGTGGTCGACTCGACGACAACCGCCAGCGGCGGCGCCACTCGCGTCGCCGTCAGCAATGTCGGCGGGCTAGGCGAACTGACCGAGGGCAACGGCATTGCGGTGGTTGAGTTGCTGAACAAAACCGATGGAGCAAGTGACCCCAACGCGTTTCGCTTGGCCAGCAGGGCAGTCGCGGGGCCGTACGAGTATCGCCTGCAACAAGGTGCCGAGGATGGCACCGCCAGGGACACCTGGTTCCTTCGATCCGATGCTCCCACGCCACCGCCTCCCCCTGCTCCCCCTGTTCCTCCAGACCCAGCCCCTGATCCAACGCCTGACCCGACTCCGGATCCTGATCCAACCCCGGATCCCGATCCAGTTCCCGCGCACGTCCCGAATTTTCGGCCGGAGGTTTCGCTGTACGGCGCGGTGCCGGCGCTGGCGCTGGTCTACGGCAGGACGATGGTCGATACCTTGCACGAGCGGGTCGGCGAAGAGCGTCTCAATGCCGGCGATCCATTGCCCAAGGAAGATGAGTCCACTGTGGCCCCGTCCATGGGCTGGGGAAGGGTTATCTATCGCAGCGGCAAACAGGACGGCGATCGCAAGAACGCCTTGGGCAACACCCCCGAATACAACTACGACCTGACCGCCTTTCAGGTCGGCACCGACCTCTACCGTAAAGTCAGGGCCGATGGCAGTCATGAACAGGCCGGTGTGTCGCTTTCGGCCGGCACCATCGACGCTGGCGTCAGCCACTACACCCGCCGTCCCGCCGGTGAAGACACCTTGCGCGCTTACGGTGTGGGCGCGTACTGGACGCACTTCGGCCCTTCCGGCTGGTATCTGGACGGCGTGCTGCAGGTCAACCGCTTCGATATCGAGGCCAAGCCCAACGACCTGGCCAAACTGAAAACCCGCGGTTGGGGCTACACCGCCTCACTGGAAAACGGCTACCCCTACGAGTTCGACAAAGACTGGTACGTCGAACCGCAGTTGCAGGCCATCTACAGCTACGTCGACCTGGACAGCAGTGACGACGTCGGCGCCAACATTCGTTTCAAGGATGTGGAATCGCTGATCGGACGGCTCGGCGTGCGCATCGCCAAAGACTGGGAAACCGAGGGCGTCGACAAGAGTGTACGGCGCACCAACGCATGGGTTCGTCCCAGTGTCTGGCATGAGTTCAAAGGGCAACCGAAGACCGAGTTTTCCTCTGAGTCGGGTTACGTTCCGTTCGAGTCAGATATTCAGGGCACCTGGGGCGAAGTCAATCTGGGCATCGACTACCAGGCCAATCGACGCACCACGTTTACCGCTTCGGCGGGTTATCGCCAGGGGTTCGACGGTGACAGTCATGGGTATGACGCGATGCTGGGATTCAAAATCAACTTTTAGATGCAGTGCTGATGCAATAGCTTAATCGCCAGAGTTCGCTATTGGCCAAAAGGGACCTTTCGGATGTCCCCTTTTGGCCGATTTCTGCCGGTCACGAAGAGCCGAAATCGACCCGCAGCAAGCGCTTGGCGCCCCCAGAAAACCATGAATCTGACGAATGGAAGCGGCTTGATTCAGTGACGGTGCGCTCGCATCTTCGTGATGCAAGTATTGGCGCCTCACACAGGAGCCGGCCGGAACTCACCATAAATTCCACGTGTAATCGATGTTAACCCGCAGCTCATTGTCATCTCGATGGCTGGCTTGTGCGCTGAAGTCGTTGCGGTACCAGGCGTTGCGCAACCGCAGCGCCAAGCCTTTCAGTTGGCCGCTCTGCAGCACATAGGACAGCTCGAAATCCTTTTCGCTCTCTGTCAGGTTGGAGCCTCCCAGCTTGGCTAGTTCGATATTGTCTCCACTTACGTAGCGCAGCATGCCATTCAGTCCCGGCACGCCAAGGCCTGCAAAATTGTAGTCATACCGTACCTGCCAACTGCGCTCTTTAGGGTTGAGGAACTCAGAGCTCAGAGTGCCTTCGGTGATCACTAACGGTTCGGTGCCGAACAGGTATGGCATGGCTGTCTTGCCTGTCAGTTGCATGTAGCCGGCACCGAATTTGTGGGCACCCAGGGCATACGCCAGCATCAGTGCCGCATTGCGGTTGTCCACCGGGCCGGCCCTGGCTGCACCGTCTTCACCGGTAACGAACAGACGAAAGTCGCTTTTCAGGCTGCCGGGGCCGATCGGGCGATTATCGACAAAGCCGTAGAAGTCCTTGCGGTATAGGTCAGCGAGCTCTGCGTGGTAGTACTTAAATGTCAATTGCGGCGACCAGGCATAGTCGCCGCCGAGGAAGGAAAAACGGTCCGACTCGGCGGCACCATTGAAGCGTCCATTGGGTGAGCCTACCGACATTTTCTGATAGTCGGTGGAGTCGCGCAGGTTGATGCGGTCCAGCCAGCCGACGTGCAGGGTCAGGTTGTCGATTTCCTGGGACTTGAGGTACGCGCCACGAAAGGTCTGTGGTAGCAGTCGGGTAGGGCTGGCGAAAGCGATCGGAAGAAACGTGCTTATGGTGCCCAATTGCAACTCGCTTTTCGATGCCCTGACCTTGGTCGTCAGACCCAGCTCCGAATATTCATCGGCCGGCTCACGGGTGGTGGCGCTGTACGGCAGCAGGCCGGTACCGGTGCGAGCGCGTGAAGAATCCAGGCGCACTCCCAGCAAACCTTGGGCGTCGAGGCCGAACCCCACTGGCCCTTCCGTATAACCTGAACGCACGTTGAGAATGAACCCCTGGGCCCACTCGCGGGCGGCGGCCTGGGGTGTGGCGTTCACGTAGTTACGATCGAAGTAAAAGTTTCGCATCGTCAGATCGGCGTGGCTGTCATCGACAAAACCGCTGGCACACGTCTGGCCAAAGTATAAAACGCAGGTGCAGGCGCTGAGCGCCCGAAGAGTAGTCTTGAGCATGCCGGTGTTCACTTTTATTGTTGTTGGGGATGAACCCGCACCGTTCCGGCACGGGGTATTACGCGGGAGTTGTCAGTCAGGCTGAGCGCCGTTGCGGCGCACTGACAGGTAAAACATCGCGACTGCGGCGATGACGATTCCCGGCGCCGAAGCCAGCATCACTCCGGTCGTGCCGGTGCCCAAGGCGAGCATCTTGCCGGCCACCAGCGGGCCGCTCATTGCGCCGAGTCTGCCGATGGCCACCGCGCTGCCCACGCCCGTGGCGCGCACAGACGGGCTATAGAAATGCGGTGCCAAGGCATACAGCACGCATTGCCCGCCGGTGGCGAAAAAGCCCGCAATGAAACCGGCTGCCAGCATGCTTTCCAGTTGGCTGGCCATACCCAGAGCGGTCAGCGAAGCGAGAATGCCAATATAGATCAGGGCAGACAGGACCCAGGCTGGCAGTCGGTCCATTACCCAACCCAGCAGCAAGGTACCGACCGCAGCACCAAGCTGCAGAGCAAACATCACCCAACTGGCCTGTCGGCCGCTGAAACCCTGGCCGACCAACAAGCTGGGCAGCCAGTTGATCAATATGTACACGACCATGAGCGTAAAGAAATAACTCACCCAGATCATTGCGGTCGGCAGGGCCGCGCCCTCGCGGAACAGGCCCCGGACCACGCCGATGGGGGCGGTGTCCTGGACGCTGCGAAACTGCGCCGATTCCGGCAGATAAAGCCCTAGCAGAGGGACGATCAACAGCGGTACCAGACCACCGACGTAGAACACCACTTGCCAGCCACCGGCCAGTTGAGCGATGCCAATGCCAGCCGCCACCGCAGCACCCAGTGGCACGCCGCAATACATCAGGCTCACGGCCGTGCCGCGCAGACGCGGACCGGCCACTTCACTGGTCAGCGCGATCAAGTTGGGCAATGCGGCGCCCAAACCTATGCCCGTGAGGCAACGGGCAACCAGCAAGCTGTTGAAGTCCCAAGCCATGGCCGTGACTAGCGAGAACAGTCCGAACATCGCTACCGATGCCATCAGCACGCGCTTGCGGCCGATGCGGTCAGCTAGCAGGCCGCCCAGGAACGCACCGGGCAGCAGGCCGAAAATTCCGGCACTGAACACCCAGCTCATGTGAAATTTATCCAGTTCGAACGCGGCCGCCATGCCTTGGGCAGCGATCCCGGAGGCCTGTAGGTCAAGGCCCTCCATCAGGGCCACGAGGAAACACAGACCGATGGTCCGCGTCATGTGCAACGGTGTTGTCGGTTTTAGCGCAGTCATGGGTAGTACCCGTTTTATTGTTGTGTGGGCAAAGCAGGGCCGCCCGACCCCTGCGTGGGCGGTCAGTCGGTGTGGTGCTTGGTGTCAGCGCTTGAGCAGATCCAGCGCAACGTCGACGATCATGTCTTCCTGACCGCCGACCATCCGCCGTTTGCCCAGTTCGACGAGGATGTCGAGGGTCTTGAGGTCATACTTTTCAGCGGCAATTTCGGCGTGGCGCAAGAAGCTCGAATAGACCCCGGCGTAACCCAGTGCCAGGGTTTCGCGGTCGACCCGCACCGGACGGTCCTGCAACGGCCGAACGATGTCATCGGCCGCGTCCATCAGTGTGTAAAGGTCGGTACCGTGGTTCCAGCCCAGGCGCTCAGCCGCGGCGATGAACACCTCCAACGGTGCGTTACCGGCGCCGGCGCCCATGCCGGCGAGGCTGGCGTCGATGCGGTCGCAACCTTCCTCCACTGCGGTGATCGAGTTGGCCACGCCGAGCGACAGGTTGTGGTGAGCGTGCATGCCGGTTTCGGTGTCCGGCTTCAGCACAGCCTTGAACGCGCGGAATCGATCACGGATGTCCTGCATGTTCATCGCGCCGCCCGAGTCGGCCATGTACACGCAGGTCGCGCCGTAACTCTCCATCAGCTTGGCCTGGGCGGCCAACTGCGCGGCAGGGATCATGTGGCTCATCATCAGGAAACCGACGGTGTCCATGCCAAGCTCGCGGGCATACTCGATGTGCTGTTTCGACACATCCGCCTCGGTGCAATGGGTGGCTATGCGCACCACCCGGGCTCCGGCGTTGTAGGCCGCTTTCAGGTCATGCACCGTGCCGATGCCGGGCAACAACAGCGTGGTGATTTTGGCGTGGCTAATCACATCGGCGGCGGCCTCGATCCATTCAAGATCAGTGTGCGCAGCAAAACCGTAGTTGAAACTCGACCCTTGTAGGCCATCGCCGTGGGCGACTTCGATACTGTCGACCTTGGCCTTGTCCAATGCGCGGGCAATGTCCTGCACATTCTGGATCGAATACTGGTGGCGAACGGCATGGCTGCCGTCGCGCAGGGTCACGTCGGAGATGTAGAGTTTTTTACCGGGATTGAAAGTCATTTCGGTCTCCTCAGGCGTTCAGCATCGACTGCGCCATCCGCTCGGCGGTGGCCAAGGCAGCGGAGGTCATGATGTCGAGATTCCCGGCGTAAGCCGGCAGGTAATGGGCGGCGCCTTCAACCTCGAGGAACACCGAAGTCTTCAGCCCGGAGAATTTTCCATGACCAGGAATGTTCAGCGGCGCATCTTCATGAATGACGTCGAACTGCACGTGTTGCTTCAGTCGATAGCCCGGCACATAAGCCTGCATGGCGGCCGCCATCTCGACGATGGAGGCCTCGACCAGCGCCTGGTCAGCCGCTTCGGACAATACAAACACGGTGTCGCGCATCATCAGTGGTGGCTCGGCCGGGTTCATCACGATGATCGCCTTGCCCTTCGCGGCGCCGCCGATCACTTCGATGGCCTTGGAGGTGGTTTCGGTGAATTCGTCGATGTTGGCACGGGTGCCGGGACCGGCGGATTTACTGGCAATCGAAGCGACGATTTCGGCGTAATGCACCTTGGCCACGCGGGACACCGCCGCGACCATCGGAATGGTCGCCTGGCCGCCGCAGGTGACCATGTTGACGTTGAGCTGGTCCAAGTTCTGTTCCAGATTGACCACTGGCACGCAATACGGGCCGATGGCAGCCGGCGTCAGGTCGATCAGGCGAATGTCGGGTTTGATCGAGCGCAGGAACGCATCGTTCTTGACGTGGGCACCGGCCGAGGTGGCATCGAAGACGAAGTCGATGCCCTTGAACACATCCATGCGGGTCAAGCCTTCAACGCCTTCGTGGGTGGTGGCCACCCCCATGCGCTGAGCGCGGGCCAGGCCGTCGGAGGCCGGGTCGATGCCGACCATGACCGCCATTTCCAGGTGCCTGGCGTTGCGCAGGATCTTGATCATCAGATCGGTGCCGATGTTTCCGGAACCGATGATGGCGACTTTGAGTTTGTTCATTGTTGTTGCCTCATTTGTACGCAAGTCACCGATCACTCGGCGGTGAACCCAATACCAACCCGACCAATGCCTTCGATCTCGGCCTCGAAACGATCACCGGCGGCGACCGGCACCATTGGCCCTAGTGCCCCGGTAAGAATGATGTCGCCCGCACGCAGCGGATCGCCCAGGCGAGCCATGGTGCAAGCCAGCCAGACGGCCGCATTGAGTGGATGACCGAGGCATTCGGCGCCACTGCCGCTGGACACTTCTTCACCATTGCGTGTCATGCGCATGCTGGCCTGGCGCAGGTCGAGCCCATCGATACGTCGAGCCGGGCCACCCAATACAAAGCAGCCACTGGAGGCGTTATCCGCCACGGTATCGACGAAGCGGATGTTCCAGTCCTGGACCCGGCTGCCAACGATTTCCAGTGCCGGGACAACCCAGCCGGTGGCCGCCATCACGTCGGCAAACGTGGTGTCGGCGCGGGGCAGATCGTGTTCGAGGATCAAGGCTATTTCCGCCTCGATCTTCGGTTGCAGCACGCGACCTACTTTCACGCTTTCGTTGTCGCCGTAGCACATGTCGGCGAACAGGGTGCCGAAGTCCGGCTGGTCGACGCCCAGTTGCTGTTGAACCTTGGGGTTGGTCAGGCCGATCTTGCGCCCGACTACACGACGGCCGTTGGCCACGCCGTGGGTGACGTTGAGTCGCTGGATGGTGTAAGCGGCCTCGGCGCTGTCTTCACCAATCTGTTCGCGCAGAGGGGCGATGGCTTCGCCATCGGCCTCGGCATGGCGCAGGTCAGCGGCCAGTCTTTCCAGGGTGTGTTGAGTCAGGGTCATGTCAGCCTCGGTGGTCAGTGGGTCAGGAAATCCAGGACCATGCGGTTGAAGGTTTCGGCGTGTTCCCACTGGGCCCAGTGGCCGCAGCGATTGAACACGTGCAGTTGTGCATGGGGCAGGCCGGCCAGAAGGCGCAAGCCGGTGTCCATGGGCACGAAGCGATCTTCGCGGCCCCAGACGAGCAGCGTCTGGGCGGTGATTTCGTGCAGGCGGTGGCTGAAATCCGGAAATTGCTTGGGATTGAGAATGCTGCTCTTGACGAAATTTTCCAGGTGATCGCGGCGCGCCAGGATGTTGTCCAGGCGGGTCTGGAACAGTTCGTCGGTCAGACTGCTGGCGTCGAAGACGAAGACGTTCATCATCTTCTTCAGGTTTTCAATGGTCGGTTCGCGGTACAGCGCGCCGATCAGTTTGATGCCTTCGGTAGGTTGCGGCACGAAGGCGCTTGGGCCGCCGGTGCCGCCGCCCATCAGTATCAGTTTGCCGATGCGCTCAGGGTAGGCGAGGGCGAAGGCTACGGTGCTGTGACCGCCCATGGAGTTGCCGATGATGTGCACACGGTCCAGATCCAGTGCATCAACCAGCCCCTTGAGGGCACGGGCGTTGAGGTCTGAGCGCGAGCTGTCGCAAACAATCGGGTCACTTTTGCTCCAGCCCGGGCAATCCATCAGAATCACTCGGTAACCGGCGGTCACCAACGGTTCGATGTTGCGATGGAAGTTGGCCCAACCGCTGGCGCCGGGTCCGGAACCGTGGAGCATGACCACGGTTTCGACTCCCTGACCCACGTCGTTGTAATGCAGTCGCAGCTTCAACTCGCCTTCGCTGATGTCGACAAAACGGCTGGTAGAGGCTTCTGTGAAAGCTGGCGCAGTGGCAGTCATGGCAGTGTTCCTCGGAATCAGTGGTTGTTGTTCAGCGGCTGGGCGCCAAGGGCGGCGAAGCCTGCGATCCATTCGGGAATTGGGCGGTAGTAGCGCCCTTCGGTCTGATAAGGGCCGAAGGCGCAAAGGGCAGCGAAGGCGGCGACCCAGGTTTTCACTTCGTGAGCGGACTTGCCGGCCAGTTCCGACAGTTCGTCATTGCCCAGGTCATCGAGGTCGCTCAGGCGGCCCTGTTGGAGGGTGTCGAGAAAATGCTGATCCCACGCGGGATTAAGCGGATGCAGACTGTGTGGGTCTTCAACGAAATCCCGGGCGGCCTGGATTACTCGTTTTTGGCGCGCCTGTCGCTCATCAGCCGGCAATTGGCGACCGCTGCCCATCAGTCGATCGGCCATACGTGCATCGACTTTGGCCAGTTCTGGTACCGGAGGTTGATGGGACAGTCCCCCGGAAGCCAGGAACAGCACGCGCTTGTTCAGCGACTGCGCCCACTGTCCGATCGCTTCACCGAGCAGACGGGAACGCTTGAAGCCGGGCAACGGCACGGCGACCGAATTGATGAACACCGGAATCACTGGGCATTCCCTTAAACCGCCAAGTAACAGCTCCAGCGGTTGGGCGAACGCGTGATCGACCTGCATGCGATAGGAAACGGCAGCGTCGACACCGGCATCCAGGACCGCTTGGGCGCAGGACTCGGCCAGCGCTTTGGGTACGTCCAAAGGGCCGGCGGCGGTCTCGAAATCACCGATGGCGTGAGCGGCCATGCCGATGCAGAAGGCCGGCATCACGTCGTAGAAAAAGCCGTTGTAGTGGTCGGGGCCGAACAGGACGATCAGCTCCGGGTTGAAGCGCGCGATGCGCTCACGGGCATCAGCGATCATGGCGTCAACCTCGGCCAACACCTCAGGCGTCGGGTCGACGTAGCCCACCAATGGCGTGTGAGACAAGCAGTGCAGATAGGCGCTCATGTCAGGCCACCTTGCTGGCGAGGATCGCCACTTCGGGTTGCGGCAGCGCCTTGAGCGCCAGGGCCAAATCATCACAGGCCTGGCCGACGGTTTGCGGAATGGCCAGGCCGGCGAGGAAGCGATCCGGACGCACCAGGGCGATGGAGGCCGAGCCGCGGGCGAACCATTCCTTGAGGCGGCCGGTGCTGTCACCAATGCGGATCACACCATGGCTTACGTCACTGGCAGCTTTGAGCTGGACGTCCGGCAGCACCTGGATAAAACGCGTGCCCAGTGCTTGCCATTGAGCGATCTGTGCTGGCGTCAGGCCCCAAGTCGGGTCGCAGCCCCAGGCGATAATCGCGAAGTTCTCGCCGATCACCTCATCCAGCAACACGGTTTTGCCAGCTTCGGTCAGTACCTGGGGCTGAATGAACATCTTGCCCACCGGTGAGCCTTTTTCGCTGGGTACGATCAAGGCGCCCTGAGCGTATTTCGGCATTGGCTTGAAGCGCATTTCCACGAAGTAGCGTTTGACGGGCGGCACATAGTTGAGCAGCCACGACACACCGTCACGCAAAGTGCCTTGCCAGCGCTTGGGCGGTGCCAGCACGTGGCCGGCCAGCACAGAAAGGTCGATCATCGCCTTGGCGTGGTCGCGGCGTTCCTGTTCATAGCTGTCGAGCAGGCTGTCGTCGGCCAGACCTTTGATCACCAGTGACAATTTCCAGGCCAGGTTGGAGGCGTCGCGCATACCGCTGTTGTAACCCTGACCCTGCCATACCGGCATGATGTGCGCGGCATCGCCGGCCAGCAGCACCCGGCCCTCACGGAACCGACCGGCCAGGCGAGCGTTGTGGGTATAGACGCGGCTGCGGATCAATTCGATGCGATCCGGATTCGGCAGCACCTTGGTCAGCAGCTTGCGCATGTTCTCGGGTTTGCTCAGTTCGGCTTCGGTCTCGCCAGGCATGACCATGAATTCAAAACGACGCACGCCATGGGGAAGGGCGGCGGAAACGTACGGACGTACCGGGTCACAGCACAGGTAAACATGGGGTGTGCTCAAGGGGTCGTTGGCGATGTCTACGACGATCCACTGATTAGGCGCAGTCTTGCCTTCGAAACTGATGTTCAGACTGCGTCGCACCAGGCTGTTGCCACCGTCGCAACCAATCAGGTAACGGGCCCGAAGACGTTCGCCGCGACCTTGCTGATCCTTGAGGTTCAGTACTACACCGATGTCGCTTTGTTCAAAGCCTTCGAGCTCACGGCCGAACAGCACCTTGACGTTATCAAAACGCTGCAGGCCTTCGAACAGTACGCGATCGGCCAAGGGCTGGATGAAGGCGTTGCGGCGCGACCAGCCGAACTCATCCGTCTTGGGCTGTATATCGGCAAAGCAGCGACCTTTGGGGGTCAGGAATCGCATGGCGTGCCAGGGTGTGGTGTGCGGCAGCACGGCGTCGGCCAAGCCAACAGCCTGGAAGGTGCGCAGGCTTTCGTCGTCCAGGCCGATGGCGCGGGGGTAGTTGATCAGGCTGTCGAGCTTTTCCACCAAGGTGACGTTCACACCACATTGGCCCAGGTAATTGGCAATCATCAAGCCGACAGGACCGGCGCCGACAATGGCAACGTCGGTGGTCAGGTCCAATGTGGATGGAGTGGGTGCAGGACTCATGGATATCTCCGTACAGCGCTTTTGGATTTCTTGTTGGGCGCAGTATGGAAATCACGAAGCTGGTCGACAACGACAACAGTTGTTAGTGTGCACTAGGTGCACATCGTTGATTCATAACAATAATTGAGCAATTCATGAGCGAAACAGAATACAAGTCCGTCCGTGGGCTGATGCGCGGCCTGGCTCTGATCAATAGCTTGAACCGCTTCGATGGCGGGGCCAGCACGGCGCAACTGGCCGAGCAGAGCGGACTGCATCGCACCACGGTCCGACGGTTGCTGGAGACCTTGCAGGCAGAAGGTTATGTGCGGCGTAGCGAGTCGGATGACAGTTATCGCCTGACGTTGAAAGTGCGCGAACTCAGTGAAGGTTTTCGCGATGAGCAATGGATTTCCTCCATCGCCGCGCCCTTGCTCGGAGAGATGTTGCAGGAAGTCATCTGGCCCACCGACCTATGCACGCTGGACGGCGATGCCATGGTCATTCGCGAGACCACTCATCGCTTCAGCCGCCTGTCATTTCACCGCTCCATGGTTGGCCGGCGCCTGCCCTTGCTAATGACAGCGACCGGGCGTGCGTACTTTGCGTTCTGCCCACCCGCCGAGCGGGAAAAGCTCATCGAATTGATGATCAGCCGCGAAGACGAACAATCGCTGCTGGCTGCGGATCGCCGTTTTGTCGATCGGCTGGTGGAGCACACCCTGGCCAAGGGGTATGGCGAAAACAACTCGCACTGGGGTCTGGAACGCAAGATCGCCGCCATTGCCATACCGGTCATGCACGAGGAACGGGTGATGGGCTGCCTGAATCTGGTGTACATCGCCAAGGCGATGCCCATTGAGGAAGCCGCCCGCCGCTATTTGCCGGCGATGCAGGGCGTGGTGAAACAGATCCAGGCTCAATTGGGCTGATGTCGCCTGCGTCTGAAAGCCAGCTTACTGGGTAAGGCTTATTGGTTTTGGGGTAGCAGAACATCGACTAAGTCGCCCCTGATTAAGTAGGCAGTCGGGACCGTCCACTTTTGGCCGATAGTGTTGAAAAAGTCGGTCCTTCCAGACTGCCCGCGTATTGACTGCTGAAAACGCCTTTTTTGCGCGCAGCTACGCGAACTCTGAGCCCGGAATCCTCTGCTCTAAGAAAAGATTTCAATCTCAAGCGCGTACTTTTTTGCCGTGGAAACCATGGCCGACTTTTTCAACAGAATCGGCCGTTCTCTGCCGGTCATGTATCCACTAATCTTGCTGGTCAAAAACGTTGCACATGAATGGTCAAGTCGAACGCAAATGGGGGCAAGCCCGTGCGAATTCCCACCTATGATATGAAAATGGCGGTGAGCAAATTCTGATGCTCCGAGGAATCCATTCAAAGCATGTGGTCAAGTCCCACGCAAACAGCTGGTCAGGTCCAATGCAGATGGATGGTCATATGCAACGCAAACGGCTGGTCAAGTAGGGTGCTATTTCCCACTTAAGCCCCTTGCCTACCCGCAAAAAGCTTGAATAGCCCGTACCCCCTGCCTCGTAGCAGCCTCAGGCAAAGCGATGTCAAGCTATTTGTGATATTCTTCTCGCAAATGAGGTGTTCATGTGACCGATAAATCGATCGAAAAACCAACTGCAAAGGGCCATCCTCCGTTCCAGGATGCTGGCAGCCTTCGCATTGTGACGATCGCGATTTCTGGTGCCCCCTCAGTGTACGAAGAGGTCAAGACGGCCCTCCCACTCCGAGCCAAATTTTTTCGGCGCCCTGCAAAGTTCAAGCCTCTGGTGGTTCGTGTAGACAAGCCGTCCATTGCTGCGATGCAGATGGAAATCCAGGAGCTGCAGCAACAGATGAAGGCCGTGATGAACAGCGTTGTTGAGCGCCCCAAAGAAGCTATGGTCGTTGACTTGGTGGATCTGGAAGGCCTCACCGTTATGAATTCGGCTGTCGCACATGAAATACTCGACAATCCCCCTCCGCCGAACGCCAATCTCCAGGCCTTGCTCGCTCTGCGCTAAGCCTTTAGGAAATGGAATTCAGCACTATCCCGTACGACAGATCGATAGACCGCAAAGCCTTTGATTGCGCTCTTTACCCTGCCCTTAACGCCTATATCGCCCAGCAGGCCACCCAGGACGAAAAGCGCAACGTCTCCAGGTCGTTCATGCTTGTTGAGGATGGCCAGCTATTAGGCTAGTACACGCTGGTCAACGCCTCCGTCGTGGAGTCCGACTCTATTCCATTACTCCCCAAACTCCGTATGCGACTGCTTTTGGCCGATCACTGCCTGGCGCGAATGGGTCAGACATGCCTGCTCGTTTTAAAATCAAATGACTTCATTTTATTTTCTAATGACCACTGAAGGCTGTGTAGCCGGTAATTGCGATAGTCTGTGTAAACCAAAAGTTTATAGTGGCGCTTATGGAAACCTTCAGCAGTATCGAATGCTTCGTGCGCAGTGCCGAGGTCGGCAGCTTCGCCGAAGCCGCGCGGCGCTTGAGCCTGACCCCGGCGGCGGTGGGTAAAAGCGTGGCCAAACTTGAAGCGCGGCTGGGTGTACGGCTGTTTCAGCGCAGTACTCGCAGCCTGACGCTCACGGAGGCCGGGCAACTGTTTCTCAGTGAGGTCAGTGCCAGTCTGCACACGATCCAGAATGCCGTGGCCAATCTGGCCAGCGCCGAGGGGCGCCCGGCAGGAACGTTGAAAGTCAGCATGGGTACCGTGTTCGGCCGTTTGTATGTGGTGCCATTGCTCGGTGAGTTTTTGCGGCGCTTTCCGGCGATCAGTCCGGACTGGCATTTCGACAACCGTCAGGTCGACCTGATCGGCCAGGGGTTCGATGCGGCAATAGGTGGCGGATTCGAACTGCCCCAAGGCGTGGTAGCGCGCAAACTGACTCCGGCGCATCGCGTGCTGGTGGCCTCCGCCGATTACCTGGCGGCGCATGAGAAGATCGTCGAGCCCGACGATCTCAAGCCTCACGATGGCATCCTCATTCGTTCACCGCAGACCGGTCGCGTGCGTTCCTGGCAGTTGACCAGTCGCACTCAGCAACACAGTCCGTTAACGCTAAAGGCGCGGATGACCATGAGTGATTCGGAAGCGGCTTGTGCCACGGCGGCGCAGGGTTTGGGTATAGCGCTGGTGAGCATGCCGTTCGCCGTGGGCTATCTGGAGGCAGGGACGTTGCAGCGGGTGTTGCCGGATTGGTATGTCGATGACGGCAACATTTCTATCTATTACGCCGAGCACAAACTGTTACCGGGGAAGACCCGGGCGTTTGTCGATTTCATTATTGAGCAATTTGCGGAGCGGGGGTTGGGGCAGAGGTTCAGTGCGGTTTGAGCATGGTTTGAGACCGTGGTGTTGCCATCGCTAGCAGGCTAGCTCCCACACTGGATCTGCGTCGTTCACAAATCCCTTGTAGGAGCCGGCAAGCCGGCTCCTACAGGGAGATATCGCCAGGCGTGGGGTCAGGCTTTGGACTTGCTGATGATATTCCCCGCATGCAGTCCGCATTCTTTCTGCGTCGCTTCTTCCCACCACCAGCGACCTTCACGCTCGTGCTGGTTCGGCAGGACCGGGCGGGTGCACGGTTCGCAGCCGATGCTGATGAAGCCGCGCTCGTGCAGGCTGTTGTACGGCAGCTCCAGCATGCGGATGTAGCCCCAGATCTCTTCGCTGGTCATTTGCGCCAGCGGGTTGAATTTGTACAGTGTGCGTTCCGGGGTGGAGAACGCGGTATCGATTTCCATCACCGCGACGGCGCTGCGGGTGCCCGGGCTCTGGTCGCGGCGCTGGCCGGTAGCCCAGGCCTTCACACCCGACAGTTTGCGGCGCAGCGGCTCGATCTTGCGGATGCCGCAGCATTCGCCGTGACCATCCTTGTAGAAACTGAACAGGCCTTTTTCCTTCACGAACGGTTCGAGCTTGGTGTAGTCCGGCGACACCAGTTCGATGTCGATCTTGTAGTGCTCGCGCACCTGATCGATGAAGCGATAGGTCTCGGGATGCAGACGGCCGGTGTCGAGGCTGAACACTTTGACGTTCTTGTTCAGCTTCCAGGCCATGTCCACCAGCACCACATCCTCGGCGCCGCTGAAAGAGATCCACAGGTCATCGCCGAACTCGGCGAAGGCGAGTTTGAGAATGTCCTGGGCGGATTTGTTGGCATAGGTCGTGGCGAGTTCCACGACGTCGAACGTTGGGCTCATCAGGGCGGCTTCCTACAGGTCGGTGGCGCTGGGCGCTCTATATGGGGCCGATGGTAACAAAAAGCTGCGCTGGCCGGGGCGTTCGATGCGTTGCGCGGTGGGGGAGGAGTCGCTAGAGTTCGGGCTCGCTCGACTCAATAAACAATACCAATGGGAGTGTCTTGTGGAAATTGCCTGTCTGGATCTTGAAGGTGTACTGGTCCCGGAAATCTGGATCGCCTTCGCCGAAAAAACCGGGATCGAATCCCTCAGGGCCACCACCCGGGACATTCCCGACTATGACGTGCTGATGAAGCAGCGCCTGCGGATTCTCGACGAGCATGGCCTCAAACTCGCCGATATCCAGGAAGTGATCGCCACGCTCAAGCCGCTGGACGGCGCTATCGAGTTCGTCAACTGGCTGCGTGAGCGTTTCCAGGTGGTGATTCTGTCGGACACCTTCTACGAGTTCTCCCAGCCGCTGATGCGCCAGTTGGGCTTCCCGACCTTGCTTTGCCATCGTCTGATTACCGACGATGCCGGGCGAGTGACGAGCTATCAATTGCGTCAGAAAGATCCCAAGCGTCAGTC
Organism: Pseudomonas sp. GL-RE-29; assembly: GCF_019947275.1. Taxonomy (NCBI): domain Bacteria; kingdom Pseudomonadati; phylum Pseudomonadota; class Gammaproteobacteria; order Pseudomonadales; family Pseudomonadaceae; genus Pseudomonas; species Pseudomonas sp. GL-RE-29. The sequence continues at coordinate 425 of NZ_JAGYGD010000025.1, read as the reverse complement.
AGTATTGGCGTTCAAGAGTCTCTACTACCGAGTGATAGCGGCGGGTGATTCCTACAACGACACCACGATGCTGGGCGAAGCGGATGCGGGGATTCTGTTCCACGCGCCGGATAACGTGATCCGCGAATTCCCGCAATTCCCGGCGGTGCACACCTTTGAAGAGCTGAAGCAGGAATTTATCAAGGCTTCCAACCGCGCCCTGACCTTGTAAACCCGGTCCCCTGTAGGAGCTGTCGAGTGAAACGAGGCTGCGATCTTTTGATCTTAAAAATCAAAATCAAAAGATCGCAGCCTTCGGTGTAGTGGTTCAGTTTTTTTAAACCATCCCGTAGGAGGATTAAGCCGCCTGTTGCTCGAACAGCGCAGGCGGCAAGTGGTTCGAGGCGGAGTGGCAACGGCGATAGTTGTAATGCGAGATGAATTCC
>NZ_JAGYGD010000024.1:0-93847 GCF_019947275.1 Pseudomonas sp. GL-RE-29 | reverse complement strand
ATCGCCAGCAAGCCGGCTCCTACAGGTTTTGCGTCATGCCCGGATCGAGCGGCGTACCGTCTCGTAGGAGCAAGCTTGCTCGCGATGGCAATCTCGCTGACGCCATCGCCAGCAAGCCGGCTCCTACAGGTTTTGCGTCATGCCCGGATCGAGCGGCGTACCGTCTCGTAGGAGCAAGCTTGCTCGCGATGGCAATCTCGCTGACGCCATCGCCAGCAAGCCGGCTCCTACGGGTTTTGCGTCATGCCCGGATCGAGCGGCACACCGATTTTCGTAGGAGCAAGCTTGCTCGCGATGGCAATCTCGCTGACGCCATCGCCAGCAAGCCGGCTCCTACAGGTTTTGCGTCATGCCCGGATCGAGCGGCACACCGATTTTCGTAGGAGCAAGCTTGCTCGCGATGGCAATCTCGCTGACGCCATCGCCAGCAAGCCGGCTCCTACAAGTTTTGCTTTCCCCTGTAGGAGCTGCCGCAGGCTGCGATCTTTTGCTTTTACTGACCCGGTCTTGCCTTCAACTGCTCAGCCGCCGCCTTCGCCAGATCCGGCGGCAGGAAGTCCTTGTCCGGGTTGTAGTTGGGGTTGAGCCAGCGTGCCAGGTCCTGCAAATCCCCCGGGTTCAACGTGCCGGCCTGTTGCTTCAGGCGCAGGTTGTCGAGGATGTAGTCGTACCGGGTGTTGTTGTAATCACGTACCGAGGTGTAGAGCGAGCGCTGCGCATCCAGCACGTCGACGATGTTTCGCGTGCCCACCTGATAGCCGATTTCGGTTGCTTCCACCGCGCTCTGGTTGGAGATGATCGACTGCTTGCGCGCCTGCACCTGCTCGACATCGGTGTTCACCGCGCGGTGCAGGTCGCGGGTGTTTTCGACGATTTGCCGACGCAGGGATTCGCGTTGCTGCTCGGTCTGGTCCAGTTGCGCATAGGATTGGCGCACCTGGGAGTTGATCAGACCACCGCTGTAGATCGGGATGTTCAATTGCAGTCCGATCTGCGTTTGCTCGACATCGCCTTTGTAGGGAACACCGAAGGCACTCGGGTTGCTGAAGCCCAGCGCATCGTTATCACCTTTCTCGTATTTCGCAATCGCATCGACGGTCGGCGCATGGCCGGCCTTGCGCTGCTTGAGGGTTTGCTCGGCGGCGCTGACGGCGTAGTTGCTGGCCAACAGATTGAGGTTCTGCCGGGCGGCGGTTTCGACCCAGGCTTTGGCGTCGTTCGGCGCTGGCGGCAGAATCGGCAGGTTGTGGCTGATGCCCTGGATCGAGTTGTATTGACGGTTGGTCAAGGTGATCAGGGCTTCGAAAGCATCATCCACCTGACGCTGCGCAACGATACGGTTGGCGCGTGCGGTGTCGTAGCTGGCCTGTGAGTTCAGCACGTCGGTCTTGTCCGAGAGGCCGACATCGAAGCGCTCGTTGGACTGATCGAGTTGACGTTTGAACGCGGCTTCCTCGGCTTTGGTCGACGCCAGGTTGTCCTGGCTGCGCAGAACGTTGAAGTAACTGTCAGCGGTTTGCAGGATCAGGTTTTGTTCAGTCGCCGAAAGTTGCAGGGCGGCCTGTTCGTTGACGTCCTTGGCTGCCTGGAACTGGAACCAGCGATCGGCACGGAACAGTGGCTGCGCCAGGGTCGCCTGATACGAATGAGCGTTGCGGTTGGCGGTGGCCGACGGCTGATCGATCGAGGTGCGCACGCTGGCAATATCGGCGCCGCCCGAGAGATTGGGCAGCAACCCGGCGCGGGCCTGGGGCACGACTTCTTTCTGGGCGCCATATTGAGCGATGGCGGCGGCGAGGTCGGCGTTGTTGTTCACCGCTTCCTGATAGACGCTGACCAGATCGGTTTTGCTCGATAAGGGCGCTTCTGCTGCCCAAGCCATTCCGTTGGACGCACAAGACACGGCGAGGGCCAGTGAGAGTTTGCGCAGCATGAGGCGATCCCTTAAAAATTACGCTGATAATTTGAGCGCCAAGGCTACGGCGCGGCACATGCAGCGTCAATGCGCAGCATGGCCGTAGCGAGTGTAGTTGCGCAGACGAGCGGCAACAATCCTGCCGTTCCCGGTAATTGCGCCATTCATCACGGTGTTTGCAGCGGTGTTGGCGTTCCTTGCCAGTTGTGTCTAGACTGGCCGGGTTCTTGTCGGGGTGCCTTGCTATGAGGCTGAGATCGAATAATTTCGGATCCCGTTGAACCTGATCAGGTTAGCGCCTGCGTAGGGAACAAGATTTCTCGTCACCCGGCGAGTCCTCTTGTGCTTCGTCCGGGATGTTGTTCGACAATCGAACACCCCTCGAGCACTGAGCACAGCACCAACAGCTTTTTCATCGCTGATTGGTCGCGTCCATTCGTTACAGGTTCGCTCCGACAAAATTCCACTGCCTGGATGCTGTCTGGAGAGCCCGTGATGACTACAAAAGCAAAAATCGCCACCAACCTGAGTGACTCGGCCAAGGTCGATCAGCAATCGGTGCAGCCGTTTACCCGCTCGCAAAAAATTTATGTTCAGGGCACCCGCCCGGACATCCTCGTGCCAATGCGCGAAATCAGCCTCGACGTGACGCCGACCGACTTCGGCGGCGAGGTCAACGCACCGGTGGTGGTGTATGACACCTCGGGCCCGTACACCGATCCCAACGTGATCATCGACGTGCGCAAAGGCCTGGCCGATGTGCGTTCGCCGTGGATCGAATCCCGTGGCGACACCGAGCGCCTGAGCGGCCTGAGTTCGAATTTCGGCCAGGAGCGCCTGGCCGACCCTGAGCTGACCAAGCTGCGCTTCGCCCACGTCAACAACCCGCGTCGGGCCAAACCGGGCGCCAACGTCAGCCAGATGCACTACGCGCGCCAAGGCATCATTACCGCCGAGATGGAATACGTCGCCATCCGCGAAAACATGAAGCTGGAAGTGGCCCGCGCCGCCGGCCTGCTGGACCAGCAACACGCCGGTCACAGCTTCGGCGCCAGCGTGCCGAAAATCATCACCCCGGAATTCGTCCGTGACGAAATCGCCCGTGGCCGCGCGATCATTCCGGCCAACATCAACCACACCGAACTGGAACCGATGATCATCGGCCGTAACTTCCTGGTGAAGATCAACGGCAACATCGGCAACAGCGCTTTGGGTTCGTCCATCGAAGAAGAAGTGGCGAAACTGACCTGGGGCATTCGTTGGGGTTCGGACACGGTCATGGACCTGTCCACCGGCAAGCACATCCACGAAACCCGCGAGTGGATCATCCGCAATTCGCCGGTGCCGATCGGCACGGTACCGATTTACCAGGCCCTGGAAAAAGTCGGCGGCGCGGCCGAAGACCTGACCTGGGAGCTGTTCCGCGACACGCTAATCGAGCAAGCCGAGCAGGGCGTCGACTACTTCACCATCCACGCCGGCGTGTTGCTGCGCTACGTGCCGATGACCGCCAAGCGCGTGACCGGCATCGTTTCCCGTGGCGGTTCGATCATGGCCAAATGGTGCCTGGCGCACCACAAAGAGAACTTCCTCTACACCCATTTCGAAGACATCTGCGAAATCATGAAGGCCTACGACGTCAGCTTCTCGCTGGGCGATGGCCTGCGTCCGGGCTCGATTGCCGATGCCAACGATGAAGCGCAGTTCGGCGAACTGGAGACCCTTGGCGAGCTGACCAAGATCGCCTGGAAACACGACGTGCAGTGCATGATCGAAGGCCCGGGCCACGTGCCGATGCAGTTGATCAAAGAGAACATGGACAAGCAACTCGAATGCTGCGACGAGGCGCCGTTCTACACCCTCGGCCCGCTGACCACCGACATCGCGCCAGGCTACGACCACATCACCTCCGGTATCGGTGCGGCGATGATCGGCTGGTTCGGTTGCGCCATGCTCTGCTACGTGACGCCGAAGGAGCACTTGGGCCTGCCGAACAAGGATGACGTGAAGACCGGGATCATCACCTACAAGATCGCCGCGCATGCTGCCGATCTGGCGAAGGGTCATCCGGGCGCGCAGATTCGTGACAACGCCTTGAGCAAGGCGCGCTTCGAATTCCGCTGGGAAGACCAGTTCAACCTTGGCCTGGATCCGGACACCGCGCGTTCGTATCACGATGAGACGTTGCCGAAGGATTCGGCCAAGGTCGCGCACTTCTGCTCGATGTGCGGGCCGAAATTCTGCTCGATGAAAATCACCCAGGAAGTCCGCGAGTACGCGGCCAACCAGCGGATCGAAGCGGTTGACGTGGACGTCGCCCAAGGCATGGCTGAGCAGGCTGAGCGCTTCAAGCAGGAAGGCAGTCAGCTTTACCAGAAAGTTTGATGCCAACTGTGGGAGCCGGCTTGCCGGCGATGGCGGTGCACCTGATGCACCGCGTCGCTTTGATCGCTGGCAAGCCAGCTCCTACAGGACCGTGCAGACCACAACAACAAATGTCCCTCTGAGATAACACCCTTGAGCATTCAACCCAGCACTTACTCACCTGATATCGCGGTGCCGACCGACAAACGTGTCTTCGGCGGCCGTGATCTGTTTTCCCTGTGGTTCTCCCTCGGCATTGGCCTGATGGTGCTGCAGACCGGCGCACTGTTGGCGCCAGGTTTGGGGCTTTCCGGCTCGTTGCTGGCGATTTTTCTAGGCACGCTGGTCGGCGTTCTGCTGCTGGCCGCCGTCGGCGTGATCGGCAGCGAGACCGGCCTGTCGTCCATGGCAGCACTCAAGCTCAGCCTCGGCAAACGTGGCGCGAGCCTGCCGGCGGTGCTGAACCTGTTGCAACTGATCGGTTGGGGTTCGTTCGAAATCATCGTCATGCGCGATGCCGCCAGCCTGTTGGGCGCGAAGGCCTTCAGCGAAGGCAGCCTGCTGTCGAGTCCTATGCTGTGGACGCTGTTCTTCGGTGCATTGGCAACCTTGCTGGCTGTCAGCGGTCCGTTGACCTTCGTACGGCAGATCCTGCGCAAGTGGGGCATCTGGCTGCTGCTGGCCGCGTGCATCTGGCTGACCTGGAACCTGTTCGCCAAGGCTGATCTGGCCGCGTTGTGGGCCCAGGCCGGCGATGGCTCGATGCCGTTCGCGGTGGGTTTCGACATTGCCATCGCCATGCCGTTGTCGTGGCTGCCGCTGATTGCCGACTACTCGCGTTTCGGCAAGCGGGCGAAGAATGTCTTCGGTGGCACCGCGATCGGTTTCTTTATCGGTAACTTCTGGCTGATGAGCCTGGGCGTGGCCTACACCCTGGCGTTCGCGCCGAGCGGTGAAGTCAATGCCTTGCTGTTGGCGCTGGCCGGTGCCGGCCTGGGGATTCCGCTGCTGCTGATTCTGCTGGATGAAACGGAAAACGCCTTTGCCGATATTCACTCGGCGGCGGTGTCGAGCGGGATTCTGTTGCGCCTGAAAGTCGAACACCTGGCGTTGGCCATCGGTGTGGTCTGTACCCTTATCGCCTTGCTGGCGCCATTGGCTCAGTACCAGAACTTCCTGCTGTTGATCGGCTCGGTGTTTGCGCCGTTGTTCGGCGTGGTGCTGGTGGATCACTTCATCCTGCGCAAATGCAGTGGCCAGGTGGCGTCAGCCGCATTGCGCTGGCCGGCGCTGCTCGCCTGGTTGGGCGGTGTCAGCACCTATCATTTGCTGGCCAATCTGTATCCGGACGTTGGTGCAACCCTGCCGGCGCTGATCCTGGCAGGGCTGCTTCAGCTCGTGCTGGGCCGGGCCTTCAGTTACGGCCGGGAAACAGCTCGGGCTTGATGATGCCGTTCAGGCGAGGGTAGGGGATCTTCAGTTCGACATGGCCCAGCGCGTACGGCGCGATGCTGCTGGTTTCGTACTTGAGGATCACCCCGCCATAGGTCAGCGCCACGTTCTGGGTTTTCTGGAACGGCCAGCTCTTCACGAACTCCGGTTCCTGATCGAGCTTGGTGCTGATCAGCCAGCTGTTGTGCGCCACCTGCGCCGCTTTCCAGAACGCCTCTTCCTGGCCGGGCACCAGCATGTCCGAGAGCGTCAGCACTTTCTGCTGCTGACGCGAATAGTTGATGAAACCCCGACCCGGCGTGCCATGGGCACCGCCGGTGTCCAGGTAGCTGGACAACTCGATGATCACCAAGCCGTCATGCTGCTCACGTACCTTGGCCTGCAAGTAAATGCTGTTGCGCGGGCCGGCGGTGCGCAAAAACTGTTCGCGGTAAGCTGCCAGCGTCGGCGCCACCGGGGCGTCGGGCGAGGTGCGGGTCATTTGCAGCAAGCGTTTTTCGATGATGCCGTCCAGTGCAGGTTCGGCGGGGAAGTGCAGGGTGTCGATGTTCACCAGCGGACAGTCCTGGTCCGTGCAGCCTGGCTTGAGCTGTTCAGTGGCGTCGCGGGTGGTTTCCAGCGGCGCCCGATAGTTGGGCTGGAACAGGCTCTGGCAAGCGCCCAGGGTCAGGGCGATGGCGGCCACGGAGGCGATTTTAAAAAGCGACATGGTTGTCCTTCATAAAACAGGGAAAGGCGAAAAGTTACCCGCTTCGACTGTCAACGGAGCAGTCAGTTCGCCACTAAGCTAATTAGAGTGGGTTTCTCCCTCACCGTCTATCCCGCTGACGGGAAAGGGGCTGCATCAAACGTCACGGGCGCGTTAGGATGGCGCGAAGTCGAGGCTGGAGCCTCGTTGTCGTTACGAGGATTGTCATGACTGATTTTGCCAACGCCATTCCGACCGCCGTTGATATCGTTCGGCGCGAAAAGTGCTACGAGGGCTTCTACAAGCTCGATCGCGTGCACTTGCGCCACGAATTGTTCGCCGGCGGCATGAGTCGCGAGATCAATCGTGAAGTATTCGTGCGCCACGACGCGGTTTGCGTACTGCCTTACGATCCGCAGCGCGACGAAGTGGTGCTGATCGAGCAGTTCCGGGTCGGCGCCATGGGCAAGACCGACAACCCGTGGCTGATCGAACTGGTCGCTGGTCTGATCGACAAGGAAGAAGTACCGGAAGAAGTTGCTCACCGCGAAGGGCAGGAGGAAGCTGGGCTTGTATTCGGGGCGCTGTGGCCGATGACCAAATATTTTCCATCGCCGGGCGGCAGCAATGAATTCGTGCATTTGTACCTGGGGCGTTGCGAGACAACCGGGGTCGGCGGCCTGCATGGGCTGGAGGAAGAAGCAGAAGATATCCGCGTAACGGTGTGGGCTTTCGAAGATGCCCTGCAAGCCGTGCGCGACGGTCGTATTGCCAACGCGGCCAGCATCATTGCCTTGCAATGGCTGGCACTGAACCGCGTTGAAGTGAGGGGGTTATGGTCGTAAACAAGCTGCGCGATCGCTATCGGGTTGACCTCGTGGGGCTGCAAGCCTCGTGTGAGGCGAACTATGCGCGCCTGATGCGACTGCTGCCGGACATGCGCAGCGAGCCCGCCGCGCGGCGCATCGCCGTGACCCATGGCGAGCAGATGCTCGGCGTGCTGGCGCTGGAAGTGCTGCAGGTCTGTCCGTACACCACGACCCTGCAAGTGCGCCAGGAACACAGCTTGCCGTGGCTGCCGGTGCCGCAACTGGAAGTGCAGGTGTATCACGACGCCTGCATGGCCGAAGTGGTCAGCGCCGAACATGCGCGACGCTTTCGTGGCATCTATCCTTATCCGAACGCCTCGATGCACCAACCCGACGAAAAGGCCCAACTGAACATGTTCCTGGGCGAATGGTTGAGCCATTGCCTGGCGTTGGGGCACGAGTACGAAGTGGTCCGTTAACGTTGTTGTGAACTGCGTCAGGTTCACGGATTCCCATTTTCGATCATCCCCCAGCATAATTGCGCCATTATCCAATCCCGCGATCACGCCCTGGGAGACCACCTTGCCGAGCGTATCCACCCTGACCACCGCCGATCCGGCGTTGCTGGTGCAAATTTCCGACAGCCATCTGTTCGCCGAGGCGGACGGTACGCTGCTGGGCATGAATACTCGCGACAGTCTGCAAAAAGTCATCGAACTGGTGCGCGCGCAGCAGCCGCAGATCGACCTGATCCTGGCCACCGGCGATATATCCCAGGACGGCACGCTGGAGTCCTACCAGCAGTTTCGAGAGCAGACCGGGCAACTCGATGCGCCGGCGCGCTGGATTCCCGGCAATCACGACGAGCCGCGGATCATGGCCGAGGCCGCGGTGCAAAGTGCTTTGCTGGAACCGGTGGTGGATATCGGTAACTGGCGGGTCACGCTGCTGGATTCCGCCGTGCCGGGCTCGGTGCCAGGGTTTCTGCAGGATGAACAGTTGCAGTTGCTGGCCCAGGCGCTGAGCGAAGCGCCCGAGCGCCATCATCTGGTGTGTTTCCATCATCATCCGGTGTCGATCGGTTGCGAATGGATGGAGCCGATAGGCTTGCGCAATCCAGAAGCCTTTTTTGAAGTGCTCGATCGTTTTCCGCAGGCGCGTGCACTGCTGTGGGGGCATGTGCATCAGGAAATCGATCAAATGCGTAACGGCGTGCGTCTGATCGCCTCGCCGTCGACCTGCATTCAGTTCGAGCCGGGCAGCGAAGATTTCAAGGTCGGGGAGCAGGCACCAGGGTATCGCTGGTTGCGGTTGTTGCCGGATGGACGGCTGGAAACGGGCGTGGAGCGCGTGATCGGCTTCGAATTCCAGGTCGATTACGGCTCAAACGGCTACTGACATATTGGTCATTTCTATACACCGAGGCACGGCCATCGCGAGCAGGCTCACTACCACATTGGACTAGTGGTCGCCGCAGAATCAATGTGAGAGCGAGCCTGCTCGCGATGGCGTCCGCACAGACGCCGCCGATTTCTATATCTATCCCCGATTCCCTGTAAACTCCGCCTCTTTACCCGACGCACAGGGAGTTCAAATGTCCGGCTCGATCCTTTATATCCACGGTTTCAACAGTGCGCCTGCGTCAAAGAAGGCCACGCAGTTGAGCGCAGTGATGGAGCGCCTGGGTTTGAGCGATCAACTGCGGGTGCCGGCCCTGCATCACCATCCCCGCGAAGCCATCGGTCAGCTGGAGCAGGCGATTGAAGCGCTCGGGCGGCCACTGCTGGTCGGCAGCTCACTCGGCGGCTACTATGCGACTCACTTGGCCGAACGCCATGGCCTGAAGGCCCTGTTGATCAACCCTGCCGTCAGCCCGCACCGGATGTTCGACGGGTTTCTGGGGACACAGAAAAACCTGTATACCGATGAGGCCTGGGAGCTGACCCACGACCATGTGACGGCCCTGGCCGAACTGGAAGTGCCGGCACCGCAGGACCCGCAGCGCTATCAGGTGTGGTTGCAGACCGGTGACGAAACGCTGGATTATCGCCTCGCCCAACAGTATTACCGGGCCTGTGCCTTGCGGATCCAGGCCGGCGGCGACCATAGTTTCCAGGGGTTTGCCACACAGCTTCCCGCCATGCTGAGTTTTGCCGGCATTGGCGCCGATTTGTATCAGGCGATTGATTTCACTGCCCTGTGATATCTCGCCCCTTATCACTGACACACTGACGACGAGACCCCATGGCCACTCCCAGCGCTAGCTCTTATAACGCCGACGCCATCGAAGTCCTCTCGGGCCTCGACCCGGTGCGCAAACGCCCCGGCATGTACACCGACACCAGTCGGCCGAACCACCTCGCCCAGGAAGTCATCGACAACAGCGTCGACGAAGCTTTGGCCGGGCACGCCAAATCGGTGCAGGTCATCCTGCACGCCGACCATTCGCTGGAAGTCAGCGATGACGGCCGTGGCATGCCGGTGGACATTCACCCGGAAGAAGGCGTGTCGGGCGTCGAGCTGATCCTCACCAAGCTCCACGCGGGCGGCAAGTTTTCCAACAAGAACTACCAGTTCTCCGGCGGTCTGCACGGGGTGGGTATTTCAGTGGTCAACGCCTTGTCGACCGAAGTCCGGGTGCGCGTGAAGCGTGATGGCAACGAATACCAGATGACCTTTGCCGACGGTTACAAGAAAACCGAGCTGGAAATCGTCGGTACTGTGGGCAAGCGCAACACCGGGACCAGCGTGTTCTTTGCCCCGGACCCGAAGTACTTCGACTCACCAAAATTCTCCATCAGCCGCCTCAAGCACGTGCTCAAGGCCAAGGCCGTCCTGTGCCCGGGGCTGCTGGTCAGTTTTGAAGACAAGGCCACCGGCGAGAAAGTCGAATGGCATTACGAAGACGGCCTGCGTTCCTATCTGGTCGACGCGGTCAGCGAATTCGAGCGTCTGCCGGACGAGCCGTTCTGCGGCAGCCTGGCCGGTAACAAGGAAGCCGTGGACTGGGCGCTGCTGTGGTTGCCGGAAGGTGGCGACGCGGTGCAGGAAAGCTACGTCAACCTGATCCCGACAGCCCAGGGCGGCACCCACGTCAACGGTCTGCGCCAAGGCCTGCTCGATGCGATGCGCGAGTTCTGCGAATTCCGCAGCCTGTTGCCGCGCGGCGTGAAGCTGGCGCCGGAAGACGTCTGGGAACGCATCGCCTTCGTGCTGTCGATGAAAATGCAGGAGCCGCAATTCTCCGGTCAGACCAAGGAGCGTCTGTCGTCTCGCGAAGCGGCGGCGTTCGTTTCCGGCGTGGTCAAGGATGCGTTCAGCCTGTGGCTCAACGCTCACCCGGAAACCGGCTTGCTGTTGGCGGAACTGGCGATCAACAACGCCGGCCGTCGCCTCAAGGCCAGCAAGAAAGTCGAGCGCAAACGCATCACCCAAGGGCCGGCTCTGCCGGGCAAACTGGCTGACTGCGCCGGGCAGGACCCGATGCGCTCCGAGCTGTTCCTGGTGGAAGGTGACTCCGCCGGTGGTTCGGCCAAGCAGGCGCGGGACAAGGAATTCCAGGCGATCCTGCCGTTGCGCGGCAAGATCCTCAACACTTGGGAAGTCGATGGCAGCGAAGTGCTGGCCAGCCAGGAAGTGCACAACATTGCCGTGGCCATCGGCGTCGATCCGGGCGCGGCAGACTTGACCCAGCTGCGCTACGGCAAAATCTGCATCCTCGCCGACGCCGACTCCGACGGTCTGCACATCGCAACCTTGCTCTGCGCCTTGTTCGTCCAGCACTTCCGCGCGCTGGTCGATGCCGGTCACGTCTACGTCGCCATGCCGCCGCTGTACCGCATCGACCTGGGTAAAGAGATTTACTACGCCCTGGACGAAGCCGAACGCGACGGCATTCTCGATCGCCTGGTGGCCGAGAAGAAACGCGGCAAGCCGCAGGTCACCCGATTTAAAGGTCTGGGTGAAATGAACCCGCCTCAACTGCGCGAAACCACCATGGACCCAAACACCCGGCGTCTGGTGCAATTGACCCTGGATGATTTCGAGGCGACCTCGGAAATCATGGACATGCTGCTGGCGAAAAAACGCGCGGGCGACCGCAAGACCTGGCTGGAGTCCAAGGGCAACCTGGCGGAGGTGCTGGGCTGATGCGTCTGGGCTTTGCCCTGGCGTGTGCGTTGCTGCTGACCTCGATGACGGTGTCTGCCGAGCCGACGCCGCAGTTGCGTCTATTGTCCGAGCATGCCGTCGACGGCATGCGCGGCGGCAATCTGTCGGGGCTGGCCCAGTGCGGCAAGGAACTGTGGACAGTGTCCGACCGCGACGACGATCAGATCTACCGTCTCGATACCGGGGGCAACGTCTGGCGCGCCGAAGCCGTGGGCATCGGCGCACCTCCGGTACCCGCCAGTGGCTTGCCCTGGGGATTGCGTTCGCGGGCCTGGCTGGCGGCGTTTGTGCGTGGTGGTGACCTGGATTTCGAAGGCATCACCTGCGACAGCGCTGGTAATCGCTACGTGGTCAGTGAATCCCATGCCGCCGTGCTGCAAATTCCGCTAACGGGGCCGGCCACCTGGCTGAAGATTTCACCGCTCATGGTCCGCGAAGCGCGGGCCAGCGGCATGTTGTTGCACTTCAACGCGCTGTTCGAAGGGCTGGCGATCAACCCGGCGGGCGACCAATTGTGGCTGGCCGCCGAGCGCGAGCGCCGTGGCCTGATCTCCATCAAGCGCCAGCAAACCGTCTGGGACTGCGATGGTGGTTGCGTACTGCTGAGCGAGGCTGGCGTGGAAATGCAGCCACCGCAATTTCCCAAGGCCAAAGCGGTTTTCCGGGACTTTGCCGATCTGTCATTGTTCAACGGCAAGTTGTTTACCCTTGAGCGCAACGCGTTCGAGATTTGCCGCCGCGACGCGGTGTCGGCCAAGGTCGAGCGCTGCTGGTCGTTTGCCGATGAGGCTTTGCAGGAAAATCGGCGCTATCCACAACCCTATGGTCTGGCGGAAGCGCTGGTGGTGGACACCGAGGGCGCATGGATCGGTATCGACAACAACGACGGTGCTCGCGCCGACGGCGAGAAACGGCCGATTGTCTGGCGCTTTGCCGCGCCTGACGGTGGCTGGAGCGCCAGGCCATGAGTCAGCAAACACCGGGCAAACGCGCTGGTCGGGTAATGATGGTGCTGGCGTGGTGCGCCGCGCTGTTTCTGGCGACACGGTTTTTTGGTCAGTGGGAAGAGCGTCAGCAAAATCCCAACGTGGTCGTCAGCTCGGAGCAGGGCGAAGGTTTTATCGAAGTGAAACTGGTCAGCAACGACCAGGGGCATTTCGTCGCCAGCGGCCATATCAACGGTCAGCCGGTGGATTTCATGCTCGATACCGGGGCGACCGATGTGGCGATCCCGGCGCAAATGGCCGAACGGCTGAAACTGGAACAAGGCTTCGGGGTAACCCTGAGCACCGCCAACGGTCGTACCGAGGGTTATCGAACCCGCGTCGATCGGCTGCAACTGGGCGATATTGTGCTGCGCGATGTGCGCGCCATCGTCGTGCCAGGCCTGGATGGCAAGCAAGTGCTGCTCGGCATGAGCGCACTGAACAAACTTGAATTTACCCAGCGCGGTGGCACCATGCTGCTGCGCCAGACAACGAACCGATGAGGCCCGCATGAGCGACATCCTTGCAGACAGCTTAGATGGCGTAGAACGCCGATCGCTGGCTGACTTCACCGAAAATGCCTACCTCAACTATTCCATGTACGTGATCATGGACCGTGCCTTGCCGCATATCGGCGACGGCCTGAAGCCGGTACAGCGGCGCATCATCTATGCCATGAGCGAGTTGGGGCTGGACGCCGATTCCAAGCACAAGAAATCGGCGCGTACCGTCGGTGACGTGCTCGGTAAATTCCACCCCCACGGCGATTCGGCCTGCTACGAAGCCATGGTCCTCATGGCCCAGCCGTTCAGCTACCGCTACACGCTGGTGGACGGCCAGGGCAACTGGGGCGCGCCGGATGATCCCAAATCCTTCGCCGCCATGCGTTACACCGAAGCGCGGCTTTCGCGTTACTCCGAAGTGCTGCTCAGCGAATTGGGCCAGGGCACGGCGGACTGGGGGCCGAACTTCGACGGCACACTCGACGAGCCGCTGGTGTTGCCGGCACGTTTGCCAAACATCCTGCTCAACGGCACCACCGGCATCGCCGTGGGCATGGCCACCGATGTGCCGCCGCACAACCTGCGCGAAGTCGCGACGGCGTGCGTGCGTTTGCTCGACGAGCCCAAAGCCACGGTCGAACAGCTCTGCGAACACATCCAGGGTCCGGATTACCCGACCGAAGCGGAAATCATCACGCCGCGCGCCGACCTGCTGAAAATCTACGAAACCGGCAAGGGCTCGGTGCGGATGCGCGCCGTGTACCACATCGAAGACGGCGACATCATCGTCACCGCGCTGCCGCATCAGGTTTCCGGCGCCAAGGTGCTGGAACAGATCGCCGCGATGATGCAGGCCAAACCGTCGAAAGCCCCACAAATCGCGGACCTGCGCGACGAATCCGACCACGAGAACCCGTGCCGGATCGTGATCATTCCGGGCGCTCGCAAAAACTTCGACCACGATGCATTGATGCAGCACCTGTTCGCCAGCACCGAGCTGGAATCGAGCTATCGGGTCAACATCAACATCATCGGCCTGGACGGCAAGCCGCAGCTGAAAAACCTGCGGGCCTTGCTGGTCGAGTGGCTGGAATTCCGGGTGCAGACCGTGCGTCGTCGCCTGCAATTCCGCCTCGATAAGGTCGAGCGTCGCCTGCACCTGTTGGACGGTTTGTTGATCGCCTACCTCAACCTGGATGAAGTGATTCACATCATCCGCACCGAGGAACATCCGAAAGCCGCGCTGATCGAGCGTTTCGCCCTGAGCGAAATCCAGGCCGACTACATTCTCGACACCCGTTTGCGTCAATTGGCGCGACTGGAAGAAATGAAGCTGCGCTCCGAGCAGGACGAACTGCTCAAGGAGCAAGCCAAGCTGCAAGCCCTGCTGGGCAGCGAAGCCAAACTGAAAAAACTGGTCCGTACCGAGCTGATCAAGGACGCCGAGACCTATGGCGACGACCGTCGCTCGCCAATCGTCGAGCGCGCTGAAGCCAAGGCGCTGACCGAGCACGATCTGCTGCCGAACGAGAAAGTCACCGTCGTGCTGTCGGAAAAGGGCTGGGTGCGCTCCGCCAAGGGCCACGACATCGACGCCACCGGGCTTTCCTACAAGGCCGGGGACGGTTTCAAGGCCTTGGCGCCGGGGCGTTCCAACCAGTTTGCGGTGTTTATCGATTCTACCGGTCGCAGCTATTCGGTGGCCGCGCACACGTTGCCATCGGCCCGTGGCCAGGGCGAACCGCTGACCGGTCGTCTGACGCCGCCGCCAGGCGCAAGCTTCGAATGCGTGCTGATGCCGGAAGACGATGCGCTGTACGTCATCGCGTCGGACGCCGGTTATGGTTTCGTGGTCAAGGGTGAAGACCTGCAGGCCAAGAACAAGGCGGGCAAGGCGCTGTTGAGCCTGCCAAACAACGCCAAGGTGATCCTGCCGCGTCCGGTGGCCGATCGTGAACATAACTGGCTGGCGTCGGTGACCACCGAAGGTCGCCTGCTGATCTTCAAGATCAGCGATCTGCCACAATTAGGTAAGGGCAAAGGCAACAAGATCATCGGGATTCCTGGTGAGCGTGTGGCCAGTCGCGAAGAGTATGTTACGGACATCGCCGTTGTGCCGGATGGCGCTACATTGGTGCTACAGGCCGGAAAACGTACCTTGTCACTGAAAGCGGACGACCTCGAACACTACAAAGGTGAACGTGGCCGTCGTGGTAACAAACTGCCACGCGGCTTCCAGAGGGTAGATGCGCTGCTCGTCGAAAACCTCAATTAAGCGTCCTAGAGGCCTCGATCTACGATTTAACGCGTAGATCGACGCATTGGCGCTGGAGTCGGAACGCATATTCACGGATGATATGGCCTTTCAAGCGCCGGCGTGGCCGAGCGTTCTTCATATTTATTGAGTATTTTCACTGTGGTCAGCCTTGTGGCGGCCACCTGGATGGGACGATGACTGCTCTGCGCCTTCCTTTTATTTTGATGCTCGCTGGCGTTTTAGGCCTGGCGGGTTGCAGCGTTCACCAGCCGGTGTCGCTGTATCAACTGGACAGCGGAAGTCCGGTTGCGCCTGCGCAAAGTGCGGGCATGGCGGTATTGCTGGGCCCGGTAGTCGTTGCCGACTACCTGCAACGCGAAACCCTGTTGCAGCGTCAGCCGGATGGCAGCTTGCAAGCCTCGACCGACGGTCGTTGGGCTGGCAGTTTGTCTTCCGACATCGATCAACTGTTGCTGCGTCAGGTGGCTGGTCATCTGGACAGTCAGCGCGTAGTGCTCGCGCCCGCAACGGTAGGCTTCACGCCGGATGTTCAGGTGTTGCTGACCATCACTCGCCTGGATTCGGGTGAGTCGCAACCGGCGATCCTCGATGCGCAATGGCGTCTGATCGACCGTCGTGGTCAGGTGCGTGATAACCGCATCATCCATTTGCAGGAACAGCACGCTGGCGGTACGGCGGCTCAGGTTCAGGCTCAAGGTGTGTTGTTGCAGAAACTCGCCGAACAGCTGTCGGTCGCGCTCAAGCCATTGGCTAACCAGCCGCCGATTGCCGAAGCGCCTAAAAAAGCGGCGGCCAAGCCTGTGGCACCTGCGGCGGAACAGGAAAAACAGCCGAAGATCCCGATGGCTGCACCGATCCGGACGGATATGGAAGTGTTTCGCTTCTAAGCCTGGGAGGATTCAAATCAAGGCCCGCGTAGATGCGGGCCTTGTTGTTTCTGGCGGTTGGAGGCTTCCGTGCTGCTGATGGCCTCATCGCTGGCAAGCCAGCTCCCACAGGTTATCTGTTGAGCGCTGATTTTGTGTGCGACATCAATCACTGTGGGAGCTGGCTTGCCAGCGATAGCGCCAGGACAGGCAACAAAAAGCCCGCAGACGATCACTCGTCTGCGGGCTTTTTCATAACGGGTCTTTACGCCCGGCGTTCGTGCATCCGCGCCAACTGCCGTTCCAGCATCGACGGATAAGGCTCCATCAGCCGCTCCACACAGCAAGCGCCTTCAGGGCTGGCGATCGGGCGGATCCGCGCGCGTTGGCGGATCAGTGCGTCGTCGCTGATCTTGCGCTCCACCAGCAGCAGGTTGCGGCTGTGTTGCGACAAGGCCAGGGCGTCCTGAGCGGCATCGGTCAGCAGCAGGTCGATCTGGCTCAGGCCGAACAACTCGTCGCCCAGGGTCAGGCCCAGCTGCAATTGCAGGGTGATGCCGCTGTCGGCGACTTCGATCTGCAATTGATGACCCAGCGCGCGCAGCAACTCGCCGCAGCAAATGGCATTGGTCAGGTAGTCGTCGCCGCTGTCTTCGGTGTGGAACAGCATCAGCGTGCTGCCATCGTTCAGGGTGTGCATTTCGCTCTCATAGAGCGAAGCGGCCTGGTCGAGACAATCGCGGTAGCGTTTGAGCAGTTCTTCCAGGCGTGTGCGTGGCAGACGACGCAGTTGCTCCTGAGAACCCAGTTGCACGGCCAGTACGGCGCTGTGCTGCGGCACGTTCGAGGCTACCGGTTTAACGGCTGGCTTCGGTGCGCTTTCTACCGGGTCATCGAGCAAGTCGGCGAAGGCATCGTCGTCATCGTCTTCGACGGTGCTGACAACGCGTCGTGGCGCCGCTTTCATCGCGGCCACTGGACGGCTTTCATCGAAACTCGGATCGCGCAGGTTGCGTACTTCGAAGCCCGGTTCGGCTTCGTCGTCTTCGGTGTCTTCGAATTCCGGTTCCGGTTCCGGTACGGGCGCCGGCTCCGGAGCGAAATTGGCGTGCAGTTGGCGCGCCAGATCACCGATCTCGTCCTGACGCTCGGTGGCCGGAGTGTATTCGTCAATATTGCGCAGCCATACGCGCAGTTGCAGGAGCGGCGTGGAGATGTGCCGGCCCAGACGCAGGCTCAAGGCCAGGGACAATGCCAGCAGGATCGCGCTCAGGATGCCCATGCTTTGCAGGCTGATGGTCATCGGTTGCTGGAACTGATCCATGTCCAGGCTGATGCGCAGCTGCCCGGCAGTCACGTCCTGGAAGGTGATCTTGCTCTGATACATGCCCTCGGCTTCGCCCAACAGGCCGTGCTTGGGACGCTGACCGGCTTCGGCGAGGATGCGGTTATCCACGCTATAGATGGCGGCATGGGCCACCAGCTTGTTCTTGGTCAGGTTGTTGAGCAGCACGTTGAGGCTGAGGATGTCGTTTGACACAAGCAGCTCGGTGGCCGAGGTGGCGGTCTGCGTGGTCAGGCTTTCGCCCAGCGCATCTGCCTGCTCGTGCATGGCCTGCTTGAACTGCAAACCCATCACACAGGCGTAGATCACCAAGGCCAGAGCGACCAGGATCACGTTATGGCTGGCAATGCGCAATGCAATCGGTACACGGCGGTGACGCAGTGCCCGGAAGATCAGCAGGAAGAAGTTATCGGTTTTTACTGGCGTGGGCCGGTTCACTTGAGCTCGGCTCTTTGTCCGTGAAGTTGACGCGCAGTATAGCGACAGGCCCTAGGCCGTCAAAGCGCTCACGGTGCCCGATGGTCACTGAAAGTGGGTAGAATGCGGTTTTTTTCCACCTGCGGGGGTGCGCCTTGCGCGAAATCGTCCTGATAAACATCACGGGAGTCGACCGTCCGGGTCTGACTGCGGCCATTACCGGCGTTCTGGCCCAGGGTGGTGTGAACATTCTCGACATCGGTCAGGCGGTGATCCACGACACCTTGTCGTTCGGCATCCTGGTTGAAATTCCCGACACCGAGCAAGGCAAGTCGGTGCTCAAGGACATCCTGTTCAAGGGTTACGAGCTCGATCAACAAGTACGTTTCACGCCGGTATCCGAAGAGGATTACCAGCAGTGGGTCGGTAACCAGGGCAAAAAACGCCACATCGTGACGTTGCTGACCCGCAAAGTGACCGCCGGGCAATTGCAGGCCGTGAGTTCGATTACCGCCAAATATGGCCTGAACATCGATCACATCGATCGATTGTCCGGGCGCATGCCGCTCGACACTCCGGCCGACAAGGGCAAGGGTTGCATCGAATTCTCCGTGCGTGGCGAAGCGGCCGATCCGCAGGCGCTGCGGGCCGAATTCCTCAGCGTGGCCCAGGAACTGAACGTCGACATCGCCTTCCAGGAAGATTCGCTGTTCCGTCGTAACCGTCGTTTGGCGGTGTTCGACATGGACTCGACCCTGATTGAAGCAGAAGTCATCGACGAGCTGGCCAAGGCTGCCGGTGTAGGCGACAAAGTGTCGGAAATCACCGAGCGGGCGATGGCTGGCGAACTGGACTTCCGCGCCAGTTTCAAAGAGCGCCTGGCCTTGCTCAAAGGTCTGGATGTTGGCGTGCTCGACTCGATTGGCGCGTCCTTGCGTCTGACCGAGGGTGCTGAAACCCTGTTCGCCGAACTCAAGCGTCTGGGTTACAAGACTGCGATTCTGTCGGGTGGCTTTACCTACTTCGCCAAGCAATTGCAGGCCAAGTTGGGTATCGACTACGTGTTTGCCAACGAACTGGAAGTGGTCGACGGTAAGGTCACCGGCGTGGCGATTGAGCCGATTGTCGATGCGCAGCGCAAGGCAGATTTGCTGAAGGAGTTGGCGCACAAGGAAGGTTTGCGTCTGGAACAGACCATTGCGGTCGGTGACGGAGCCAACGATTTGCCGATGCTGGCGATCGCCGGGTTGGGCGTGGCGTTCCGTGCCAAACCGCTGGTGAAACAGTCGGCGAAACAGGCGATTTCCACCCTTGGGCTGGATGGCGTGCTGTATTTGCTGGGCTTTCGCGATCGCGACGGACAGTTGTAAATAGTAGGAGCTTGCTGGCGATGGGGTTCTTGATGACGCCATCGCCAGCAAGCCGGTTCCTACAGGTTTGCGAACGCGGTGAGCCAGGCGCACCGCGTTCCAGCACACGGGTTATGCTTTTGGCAGGCCCATACCCTGACCCATCTGCACCGGCGAACCCGCCGCCAGTTCTTCAGCCCACTGCACTTGATCCGGCCCGAACAGCACGACAGCGGTCGAACCCAGTTTGAAGCGACCCAGTTCCGCACCCTTTTCCAGGTGGATCGGCGCACGGGCGGCTTCGTCGTAGCGGAAGGTTTTCAGTTCGCGTTTCGGCGGCGTGACCAGGCCGGCCCAAACGGTTTCAATCGACGCCACGATCATTGCGCCCACCAGCACCACGGCCATCGGCCCGCGCTCGGTGTCGAAAATGCACGCCACACGCTCGTTGCGGGCGAACAGTTCCGGGACGTTTTCAGCAGTGGTCTGGTTGACCGAGAAAATCCGGCCGGGAATGTAGACCATCTCGCGCAGGGTCCCGGCCAGTGGCATGTGCACGCGGTGGTAGTCCTTCGGCGACAGGTAAATAGTCGCAAAATCACCGCCCATGAACGGTGCAGCATTTGCCGCGTCGCCCCCCAGTAGTTCCAGCACGCTGAAACTGTGGCCCTTGGCCTGGAACACGCGACCGTGTTCGATCGGGCCGAGTTGGCTAACCGCACCATCCGCCGGGCTGAGGATCGCGCCCGGTGTTTCGTCCAGTGGGCGCGCGCCGTCTTTCAAAGCACGGGTGAAGAATGCATTGAAATGCTCGTAGGCGGTCAGGTCTTCAACCAGTGCCTGGGACATGTCCACTTGATAACGCTTGGCGAACCACGCGGTGAACGCATTCTTGAACCAGCGCACGCGGCATTCGGCGATGCAGCCGGCCAGTCGCGAGAGCAAGTGGTGGGGCAGCAGGTACTGGCTGAGGATAAACAAACGCTCTTTCATTGGGTGTCCTTAAAAACCTTAAAGCTCGACAGGCGTGTCAGGGTGATTGCCCCATTCGCCCCAGGAACCGGCGTAGCCTTTGACCCGCGGATAACCGAGGGATTTGGCCACCAGATAAGTGAAGCCCGACCGATGATGGGTCTGGCAGTGGGTAATGATTTCTTTGTCAGGCGTGATGCCGAGTTGTTCGAGGATCTGCGGCATGTCGCTGCGGATGCGCAGGTTGCGCGCCTGATCCATGCCCGCGGTCCATTCGAAATTGACTGCGCCGGGAATGTGCCCGCCCTTGGCGGCCAGCACTTTCTCGCCCGAGTATTCCAGCGGCCCGCGTGCGTCCCAGATCGCCAGGTCGGCGGCGCCGAGACGGCTTTGCAGGTACTCACGGGTGGCAGTCGGTTCGTCGTGGAGGGTCAGGCTGACCGGACCGCCGACCGCTGGCGGGACCTGGATCGACATCGGAAAGCCTTCCGCCAGCCAGGATTTCAGGCCGCCGTCGACATAGTGGTATTTGCTGTGGCCAATGACATCCAGCAGCCAGATAAAGCGCCCGGCCCAGCCGCCACCTTCGTCGTCATACACGACGTAGACCGCGTCGGGGTTGTGTCCCAGCTCACCGAACAGCGCTTCGAGTGCCGCTTGCGATGGCATCAGGCCTGGCGCCGGCGGCTGACCGAGTTGCGTGCGTTTCGGATCGACAAAACGTGCGCCGGGGATATGCCCTTCGGTGTAGCGGGCGCTGCTGGTCAGGTCCACCAGGATCAGTTCGCGGGCGTCGAGGCGAGGGAGCAAGTCGCTCGGTTCGATTACCAGCGGCAAGCCAGAGAAGTCAGACATGTGAGGTCTCCAGGGCACAAAAGGGAGGATTGTAACGCAGGCTCATTTGCCGCGTTCACTAAAGCTGTGCAGCGCTTTTTCGATGCACTGCGCGGTTTTGCCGAAGGCTTGCACAGTGATTTCCGAAAACGGCCCGCCGCCCTGATCCGCGACCACAATCATGATCACCCGGCCATTGTTGACCAGCGAGCGTAGCAGCAGATGTTCACCGCTGAATTGCGCACGCAGGTTGTTGGGTAGCAGGGCAGAAAATTGCGCGTTGTTCGCCGGCGTCAGGCGTACCTGAGCCTGTTGCGCGAGCAGGCGTTGCAGCACGTTGCTTTGGCTGACCGCGAAATTAAGCCCGGCCACTTCTTTCGGTAATCCAGCGGTCTGATGTACTCGCAGATTGGCGTGTGTGCGATCGGCCATCAAAATCATCACTCGGCGCATGCCACACGCGACCAGTGCGTCACGGGCGGACGTGGTCAGGTGCATGGCATTGGTGAATCGACTCGGCTCGACCAGCAATTCAGCGCATTGCTTGCGCCACTTCGCCAAGTCTTCAGCGGTAGGCGCTGGCGCCGCAAGCAACCCGGCGTGAACGCGGTTCATGCCCCACGGCCAGATCAGCGCTTCGGCGGGGTGCCAAAGGTTAGGCATGGCGTGATGCCGTGCGCTGTTCGCCGCCTGTTGGTGCAACTGTTGCTGCAACTCATCCATCGGCATTTGCAGGTAAAGGCTGGTCAGGTATTGCCAGCGCTCGCTGTGCGGACTGTCCCAGGCCTGTTGCGCCGACAACGCCAGACCGTTGGCCAGCAACACGGTGTTGGCCGGTTGATTGAGCCAGCGGCGCAGGTTCGGATCGTCGTCAAGGCGGTTTTGCTGACGCAACGGGTGCTCGCTGTCGCGGGCGATGCGCAGGACTTTCACCAGTTCCCGTTGTTCGGTCAGCAGCAGTCGATAGCCTTGCTGGACCCAAATGGGCAGGCGCCAGATGTCTACCAGGGCCAGGCCGATTTTCAGCAGGGGCACGCCAAACAGCTGTTTTTCGACTTTTCGCGCCGACTCACCTTTATAGATGACCCGCAACTCCCACTCTTCGAGCAATTGCGGATGAGTCAACGCCAATGGCCACAGCGGCGACAGAAACAGCAGGCTGCCCCAGTGGATGTCCTGCCACAGGCGCGCCAGGCGGCTGGCAAAAAAACCGTTGGCCTGTTGCGTGGCGTGCTGGCTGATCATTTGCAGTTGGCGCAGGGCTTTCGGAATCTCGGCCTGCGGTAGCGCGGGCAACCGCTCAAGCAGTTCTTCGGTGCGCTTCAAACCGAGACGATTGATCGCGACTTCAAGGTTCTCCGCCGGCTCGGTCATGTTGCCATGGGTGTGCCGGTTGGCTTCGCGGATCACGCTCAAGGCCAGGGCCGGACTGTCCTGCATCAATTCGGCGATGTCGCGCAGCGAGCTGCGACTGTTGCGGATCGCCCGGCTGACGCGGTCATGGCTGTGTTGCGGAACCGGCAGGCGCACGCCATCGAGAAGCTTGACCCAGCCTTCGAGAGTGGTCGGTTTTAGCGTCGGAACGTTCGTTTCGTTAGGCATGTCTGGAGGCGATCATCGTCAGCGTTAACGGTGCCCGGAGCGGGTCAAATTGGCTTTTCGCCTGAACTGGCTATAGTCTGGCGCAGTTTTGCCGATAAGTAGAAGAAGAGATTTTTTAACTTCCGAATATGACCTTGAACCCGACTCAGTAAGTGCTCTCCTACCTATGGCTAAAATAATCGGCATCATCGTCGTATTCGCGAGCGTGCTCGGCGGATACGTGCTCTCCCACGGCAAAATTGCCGCCCTGATTCAACCCTTCGAGGTCATGATTATCGGTGGTGCGGCCCTCGGTGCATTCCTGCAGGCCAACCCCGGCTACATGACGATGCACGTGCTCAAGAAGTCTTTGAGCATGTTCGGTTCGCGTTTCAACCACGGCTTCTACCTTGAAGTGCTGGGCCTGATCTACGAGATCCTCAACAAGAGCCGCCGCGAAGGCATGATGGCCATCGAAGGTGACATCGAAGACGCCGCCGCGAGCCCGATCTTCGCCAAGTACCCGGCAGTCCTCAAGGACGAGCGCATGACCGCGTTCATCTGCGATTACCTGCGCATCATGTCCTCCGGCAACATGGCTCCCCATGAGCTGGAAGGCCTGTTCGACATGGAACTGTACAGCCTCAAGGAAGACCTGGAGCACCCCTCCCACGCGGTGAACGGCATCGCCGACGCCATGCCCGGTTTCGGTATCGTCGCTGCAGTACTGGGTATCGTGGTGACCATGGCGTCCCTGGGTGAGGGCGACCAGAAGTCCATCGGCCTGCACGTCGGTGCGGCACTGGTGGGTACCTTCTTCGGTATTCTCGCCGCCTACGGCTTCTTCGGCCCGCTGGCTCATTCCCTGGCCCACGATGCCAAGGAAGAGCTGAACGTTTACGAAGCCATCAAGGCCTCGCTGGTGGCTTCGGCTTCCGGCATGCCGCCGTCGCTGGCCGTGGAGTTCGGGCGCAAGGTTCTGTACCCGGCGCACCGTCCAAGCTTCGCCGAGCTGGAACAAGCGGTTCGTGGTCGCTAAGAAATGGAAAATAACCAGCCGATAATCATCAAGCGCGTCAAGCGCATCGCCGGCGGGCATCACGGGGGCGCCTGGAAAATCGCCTTCGCCGACTTCGCCACGGCGATGATGGCGTTCTTCCTGGTGTTGTGGCTGTTGTCCACGGCCACGCCGGAACAGAAGATCGCCATCGCCGGTTACTTCAAGGACCCGATCGGCTTCTCCGAAAGCGGCACGCCGTACATTATTGACTTGGGCGGCACACCGACCCTGGCGCCGGAAAACACCCTCAACCCCGAGGTGAAATCCCAGCCGCAGCCGGACAAGGTGACCGTCGACGCCGAACAGGTCGAAGGCATGGCCGAGATGGTCGAGAAGGAGCGCCTCGAACTGTTGCTGCAAGAATTGCAGAACAAGGTCGAAGAAAATCCGCAGCTACAGAAATTCAAAGACCAGATCCTGTTCGAGATCACGCCGGACGGCTTGCGCATCCAGATCGTGGACGCGGAAAACCGGCCGATGTTTGACTCGGGCTCGGCGCGTCTGAAGCCGTACTTCGAAGACATCCTGTTGGCCATGGCCGACACGATCAAAGCGGTGCCGAACAAGATCAGCATCAGCGGCCACACCGATGCCAAGCCGTACATCGGCACCGGCGATTTCGGTAACTGGGAACTCTCGGCCAACCGTGCCAACGCCGCTCGCCGTGCGCTGGTGGCGGGCAGCTATCCGGACCAGCAAGTGGCGCGGGTGGTGGGTTACGCCTCGTCGGCGCTGTTCGACCGCGAACATCCGTTCAATCCGGTGAACCGTCGTATCGACATCATCGTGCTGACCAAGAAAGCCCAGCGTGCTATCGAAGGTTCGCAGGGGGCGGAACCGGCACCTGATGCGCCGCAAGGTTCGGCTGCTCCGGCAACTGAATCAGCGACGCCAGCTGATCCGAATGCGTTGCCGGCGGACAAGGAACCGTTGCCGGCACATAAACTTCGTGAGCGTCTGAACCTGTTCGATGATCCGGCGCCGAAACCGGGTGAACCACCGAAGCAGTGATCGACAACAAAAAGCCGACAGAGATGTCGGCTTTTTGTTGTGGTGCATCAAGATCAAAAGATCGCAGCCTTCGGCAGCTCCTACAGGAGTACCGCGTTTCCCCTCCTGTAGGAGCCGGCTTGCTGGCGATCGTCGTTAACGATGACGCGGGCTGTCTGGACCCACTCGGCGTACTTGAGACCATCGCCAGCAAGCCGGCTCCTACAAGTTTTGCGTTGTTTGCATTTTTCCGGGGGGCAGTGAAGTCCTTTTCCCCAAAGAAAAAGCTCCGTTCTCGAAGTCCAGTAGGAGCCGGCTTGCTGGCGATGAACGATTACGCGGACCATCGGCGTGACCGGAATAAATCGATGCGCATTGACCTCAGAAACCACGATTGATCCTGGACTTCAAGTCACTGTGGAATCGATCAGCATTGGTCTTGTTGAACGTGCGCGCGGATTCGCTTCCGGTCACCCATTCCAGCGCGATTGAACGCTTGAGCGTCACCTCGTTGCGATAAGCATCAATGAAGAACTCGATGTCCTTGTCGCTGGTGAGCTTCGGCCATTTGTCCAGGAACAGCGGCAGCTCTGTCGGACCGGTCTTGAACGAGCAGATGCGTCGATTGCTGATCGTCGCTTCGCCGATTTCAAACGGCACCCACCAGGACGATGCGGTCTTTTCCGAAACTACCGCCAGAAGGTGCGTGCACTCGGTGATGTTGCGGGTGATGACGCCTGTGATGTCATCGGTGGTCTGGGATTCTGGGTCCAGCACGTCGAGGTAGGTCTTGATGTTCGCCTGCATCAGGCGCGTGTTGATGTTGATCGCATGGGCGCGATCCATGTGGCGGTAGCTGATAAACACTGGCATCAGAAATGTCCCTTGATCGCGAGTTCACGGTAATAGGCGCCGAGGGCGGTGAGGCGGCATCCAGTGGAATGAATGGCGGCGTAATACATGTGCTCGGCATCCACCGGCTCGATCAGGCTGTGGCGGTTGCACTTTTGTAGTTGGGCGAAGACTTCGCCGTGCTCTGGATTGAATTCAGGCTCGGTGGGCTCAAAGCTGGGGGCGAGGGGGTACACCGATTCCGCTTCGGCGAACCAGTCAGGCAGTTTGCGCAGGATTTCCTTGGGGATCAGTGGCGAGACTTCGCGCAAGGAAATGAACTGCGAAACGTTGGTCTTGAACACTGGCCGCTGTTCCCAGGCGTCGAGGGCGTTGTCGACAAATGAATAGAGGCTGCCCGGGGTGATTTTGCCGAGGATGTTCGCGGCACCGCCGTGCAGCGCCTGAAGCAGCAAACCTGTGAAGACGCCGTGCCCGGCGCCTTCCATTGCCGGCTCTTGTTTTTTGCACGCCGTGAGAATGGTCATGCCCTCGCCAATCACGCTGCTTTCGCTGCGCAATGCGCGTATTTCCCCCGCTGATCCGCCCTGGCAGCAATCGAGAATGATCACTTTGTTTTTGATCTTCGTGGCTTTGCTCGCCCAGTTCAGGATGTCGCTGAGGCGAATCCCATCCTTGGCGCTCTTGTAGTCCTGCGGGATCAACATGCCTTCGTCGGTGTCGGTGTCGAAGCTGCCGTGACCGGCGAAGTACAGCAGCGCCACATTGCAGTCCCCGGAAAACAGCTCGCGGATCTGGTCTTCGAGTTTTTCCCGGCTCAGGTAATCCTCGGCGGAGGTCAGCACGATGTTCTTGAAGTTCGGATCGCCGTTGGCGTCAGTCTTGAGCACCGAGGCCATGGCCATGGCGTCATTGTTGCAGCCACTTAGCTGGGAAATATGGGCGTAGTTATTGATGCCGATAAACAGTCCCTTGCGCATGGTTACACCGCCGTGTGCTGACGAATACTGCTGACGATGCTGTTGGTGTTCCACGCACATTCGGCATGTGCCGCATCACGCACCACCGTGGAAATGCGCTCGGCGCCGAACGGTTTGATCGCGATGATCACCTTGCCCATGCGCTTGGCGATCTCGATTTCCTTGTTGATCCACTTGCTGTAGGTCGAATACATCCCGGCCATGATCAGCACGGCAGAGCAGGGGCGGATCTTGTTTTCGATGGCTTCGATGAGTTGTTTGTCGGTTTGCGCGCCGACAATTGGGTTATGCGGTGGCACCGAGAAATTCTTGAAGGTGAAGGTCGGATGCGCGGTGAGCAGTTTCACCAGTTTGTCGTGGGCGTCGGAGTAGTTCCACGAATGGCTGATGAACAGATGATAGGTTTGCATGGGTGTCCCTCGATGTCGCTTGAACGCGAAGAGGGCTCGAATGTATGCAATTGGCGAGCGCTAACAAGGCTTGCGCGGCGAATCAGAAATGCCCTGCAAATGTTCGGGCAAACGTCCTACGCAGACGTCTGACGTTTAAAGCGGGGGATTTTTGTAAGACGAAACAGACGCCCGGCCGCCCCGTTGCAGCGGGGCGGTCGGCACGTCTGTTTAATAGCCGTTTTCTGGCAGGCTGGCGATGATCGAGCGGTAGCTGTTCATGCGCTGTTGCTGAACGCGGCCATCTTCGAGGGCCTTGAGCAGGGCGCAACCGGGTTCGCGGTCGTGCTTGCAGTCGCGGAAGCGGCAGGTGCCGAGCAGGTCGTTGAACTCGATGAAACCGGCCTCGACGTCGGCACGGCTGACATGGCCCAGACCGAACTCACGGATACCCGGGGAGTCGATCAGCTCGCCGCCGCCGGGGAAGTGGAACAGTCGCGCGGTGGTGGTGGTGTGAGTGCCCTGGCCGGACAGCTCGGACAACGGGCCGACGCGGGTTTCGACTTCCGGTAGCAGGCTGTTGACCAGCGACGACTTGCCGACGCCGGACTGGCCGACGAACACGCTGATGCGCCCGTCCAATTGCTTCTGCAACTGTTCCATGCCGTTGCCGTGATGGGCCGACACTTCCAGTACCGGATAGCCCAGCGTGCGGTAAACCGCGAGCAAGGCATTCAGCGCGGGTGCGTTGTTTTCGTCGATCAGGTCGAATTTGTTCAGCAACAGCAGCGGCTTGATGCCGGCGTGTTCGGCGGCTACCAGGTAGCGGTCGATCAGGTTGGCGTGAGGCTCGGGCAGCGGGGCGAAGACGATCACGATCATGTCGACGTTGGCCGCCACCGGCTTTAGCTGGCCACGGCTGTCTGGACGGCAGAGTTCGGTGTTGCGCGGCAGTTGCGCCACGATCACGCCGATGCCCTGGTTGCCGGCACGCCAGACAACCTGGTCGCCGGTCACCAGCGCCGGCAGGTTGGCGCGCAGGTGACAACGGAACACCTGGCCGGCCAATGCGCCGTCGCGGGCCTCGACTTCGACCTGCACACCGAAGTGCGCGATCACCAGGCCCGTCTGTTCCGGGCCCAGGTCGCCGCCCTCAAGTGCCTCGACAGCCGAGGACTCGCGTTTGGCGGCGCGGGCAGCGCGTTCGCCCTGAATCTTTTCGATGCGCCAGTTTTGACGACGATTGAGTTGGCGTTTGGCCATGGGTGTTCCGTATCAAGAATGCAGCGATTAGGTAAAACGGCCGCGAGTTTAGCACGCCCGGCCACCGGCCTAGGCTAAACTGCGCAGCATTACCTGGGAGCCTACACATGCAAAACCCGCAGAATCTGATCTGGATCGACCTGGAAATGACCGGTCTGAACCCTGATACCGACGTCATCATCGAGATGGCCACTATCGTTACCGACAGTGATTTGAACACTTTGGCCGAAGGCCCAGTGATCGCTATTCACCACAGCGATGAAATTCTCGCCGGCATGGATGAGTGGAATACCCGTCAACACGGTGGCTCGGGCCTGACGCAACGCGTACGCGACAGCCGCATCAGCATGGCCGAAGCCGAAGCTGAAACCATCGCCTTCCTGGAGAAATGGGTGCCAAAGGGCAAGTCGCCGATCTGCGGCAACAGCATCTGCCAGGACCGTCGCTTCCTTTATACCCACATGAAATCCCTGGAAAGCTTCTTCCACTACCGCAACCTCGACGTGTCCACGCTCAAAGAGCTGGCCGCGCGCTGGGCGCCGGACGTGCGCGACAGCTTCAAGAAGGGCAGCACTCATCTGGCCCTGGACGACATCCGCGAGTCCATCGCCGAGTTGCAGCACTACCGCAAGCACTTCATCAAGTTCTGATTCGGTGGCTGGCGCGGGGCTTTTGTGGCGAGGGAGCTTGCTCCCGCTCGGCTGCGCAGCAGTCGTAAGGACTGCAAATGCGGTCTGACTGGAAGAATGCAAGGGAGCGCTTCGCACTCCCGCGGGAGCAAGCTCCCTCGCCACATTACCTTCTTAGGCCCTCTTTTGGTGCCTTGGGGAAGTGAGTAGACTGCGCGCCTTTTTGCAAGGATCGCTACCATGTTGCTGATGCTCTACCTGATCGCCATCACCGCCGAAGCCATGACCGGCGCGCTCTCTGCGGGCCGTCGCGGCATGGACTGGTTCGGCGTGGTGCTGATCGCTTGCGTGACGGCGCTGGGTGGTGGTTCGGTGCGCGACGTGTTGCTCGGCCACTACCCGCTGACGTGGGTAAAACACCCGGAATACCTGGTGCTGACCTCCATCGCGGCGATGGTTACGGTGTTCACCGCACGCTGGATGCGTCATTTGCGTTCGCTGTTTCTGGTGCTCGATGCCGTCGGTCTGGTGGCCTTCACCCTGATTGGCTGCATGACTGCCCTGGAAATGGGCCATGGCATGTTGGTCGCCTCGGTCAGCGGGGTGATCACCGGGGTGTTTGGCGGGATCCTGCGGGACATCTTCTGCAACGACATTCCGCTGATCTTCCGCCGTGAGCTCTACGCCAGCGTTTCGTTCGCCGCGGCGTGGTGTTACATGCTCTGTCTGTACCTGAATTTGCCGGGAGAGCAGGCGATTCTGATCACGTTATTTGGCGGATTTCTGTTGCGCTTGCTCGCCATTCGTTTCCACTGGGAAATGCCCAAATTCGTCTACAACGACGAAGCCTGACACCGCCATCCCTGTAGGAGCTGCCGAGGGCTGCGATCTTTTGATCTTAAAAAATCAAAATCAAAAGATCGCAGCCTTCGGCAGCTCCTACAGGAGTCCGTGTTGTTTCAGGGCCCACTCGACGTGTTCGCGGACCAGTTCGGACGGATGTTCACGCCGCGCCTTGAGGGCTTCCACCACCGGAATCGTAGAAGGCGCATTGCCCAACCCCACCGCCAGATTGCGCAACCAGTTTTCGTAACCGGTGCGGCGCAGGGGCGAGCCTTCGGTGCTGCTCAGGAATTTTTCCTCATCCCACATGAACAGCTCGGCAAGTTCGGCGTTGTCCAGGTTGTGTCGCGGCTTGAAGTCGCTTTCGCCGGACGGACGGGCGAAGCGGTTCCACGGGCAGACGATCTGGCAATCATCGCAACCGAACACCCGGTTGCCGATCAGTGGTCGCAGGTCTTCGGGGATGGCGCCTTTGAGCTCGATGGTCAGGTAGGAAATGCAGCGTCGGGCGTCCAGCACGTACGGGCCGACAAAGGCGTTGGTCGGACAGATGTCGAGGCAGGCGCTGCAACGGCCGCAGTGTTCGGTGGCGTGGGGCGGGTCCACCGGCAGCGGCAAATCGACGAACAGTTCGGCGAGGAAGAAGTAACTGCCGGCCTTGCGATTCAAGACCAGTGTATTTTTGCCGATCCACCCCAGGCCGGCCTTTTCCGCGATGGCTTTTTCCAGGACTGGAGCGCTGTCGACGAACGCGCGATAACCAAACGGACCGATCACCGCCTGAATTTTTTCCGCCAGATGCTGCACGCGTTTACGGATCAATTTGTGGTAATCGCGGCCCAAGGCATAACGCGAGACGTAGGCTTTTTCCGGTTGGGCGAGCATGTGCGCCATTTGCGTGTCGCCCGCCAGGTAATCCATACGCAAGGAAACTACGCGCAACGTGCCCGGCACCAGCTCTTCCGGATGCGAGCGTTTGCTGCCATGGGCGCCCATGTAGTCCATTTCGCCGTGGTAGCCAGCTTCGAGCCAGCGCTCCAAATGCTGCTCATGCTCGCCCAGGTCGAGACCGCTGATGCCGACTTGCTGGAAGCCCAGCTCGCGGCCCCAGTCCTTGATGGATTGGGCGAGGGCGGGCAGGTCTGTGGTAATTGCGGGCATGAGGCGAGAGAAACCGGAGCTGAGGTGCGTATAATTCTGCCAGACATCGGAGCCCGAAGACGCATGCCGCACACTAAAGATGATTTACCCGACGCGCTGTATAGCGCCGAGCAGGTCCGAGGACTCGATGCGAGCCTGATCGCGGCCGGCACACCGGGCTTCGAATTGATGCAGCGCGCGGCGCGGGCGACCTGGCGTGCGCTGGTCCGCCAATGGCCGACGGCCAATGTATTGAGCGTGCTGGCCGGTCACGGTAACAACGCTGGCGACGGTTATCTGGTGGCGGTGCTGGCGCAGCGCGCCGGTTGGTCGGTTCGGGTGCTGGCAGTGGGCGATCCCCAGCGGCTACAGGGTGATGCGGCGTTGGCCCATGCCGAGGCGGTATCGGCCAAAGTGTCCATCGAACCCTGGACCGTGCAATCGGAACTGCACGGCGTTGTGCTGGACGCCTTGCTCGGCACCGGCCTGACCGGTGAAGTGCGTGAGCCGTTTGCCAGCGCCATCGCCGCGATCAATGCCAGTGGCTTGCCAGTGGCGGCGGTGGATATTCCGTCGGGGCTGTGCGCTGATACCGGTCGTCGACTCGGCGATGCGGTGCGCGCCGATCTGACGGTCACTTTCATTGGTTTGAAACTGGGGCTCTTCACCGGCGATGCAGCGGATGCAGTGGGCGAATTGGTATTCAACGACTTGCACACCGATCCGCAGTTGCTTGAAGGCGCGCCAATCAGTGCTCGTCGTCTGACAGTGGGCAATCTGCCGCGCTTGGCCGCGCGTCCACCCGCTTCCCATAAAGGCAAGTTCGGCCATGTGCTGCTGATCGGTGGCGATCGCGGTTTGGGTGGTGCGATCCTGCTCAGTGCGCAAAGTGCGCTACGCAGCGGTGCCGGCATGGTTTCCGTCGCGACGCGTAGCGAACATGTGCCAGCCGCGCTGGCGAGAATCCCCGAAGCGATGGTATTGGGTACTTCGTCGGCCAATCAGCTGATGGAATTGCTGCAAAAAGTTTCTGTGTTGGTCGTCGGACCAGGCCTGGGGCAGGCCGGTTGGGGGCGCAGTCTTTTGTCAGCCGCCGCCAACGCCCCGTTGCCGCAAGTCTGGGACGCCGACGCGCTAAACATGTTGGCCGAGGAACGTGTGACTTTGCCCAAGGAGTGTGTGATCACACCGCATCCGGGTGAAGCGGCGCGATTGCTGGGCATGACCACGGCGCAAATCCAGGCCGATCGCCCTGCGGCGGCTCATGCCTTGAGCAAAAAATATACAGCGGTCGTGGTGCTCAAAGGCGCCGGCAGTTTGATAGCCAGCCCTGACGGTCAGTTGGCCGTGTGTCATCAAGGTCATCCGGCGATGGCAACCGCAGGGTTGGGCGATGTGCTGGCCGGTCTGGTGGGCGCGTTGCTTGCTCAGGGCATGAAAGCGTTTGATGCCGCGTGTCTGGCGGTCTGGTTGCACGCCAATGCCGGCGAGCAACAAGGTAAATTTGGCCGTGGGCTGGCGGCCAGTGATCTGATCCCGGCCATTCGTCAGTTGTTGGAGGAGCAAGCACCGTGTCTGAAGTAACCCTGTACCTGGCTGATGAAGCGGCGATGACCGCGTTTGGTACGCGCATCGCCCAAACGACACAAGGGCACGGTCTGATTTTTCTTGAAGGGGATTTGGGCGCGGGGAAAACCACGCTGTCGCGGGGGATTATTCGCGGGCTTGGGCATGTCGGGGCGGTAAAAAGTCCGACGTTCACATTGGTCGAACCCTACGAGATTGGCGACATTCGCGCCTTCCATTTCGACCTGTACCGTCTGGTCGATCCGGAAGAGTTGGAGTTCCTCGGCATTCGCGACTACTTCGAAGATGACGCGTTGTGCCTGATCGAATGGCCCGACAAGGGTGCAGGCTTTTTGCCAAAGCCTGACCTGACCATTACCATTAGCCCGCAAGACAGCGGGCGTTCGCTGAAAATTTTGTCCCAGGGCTCGCGTGGCGAGTCGTGGTGTGCCGCTTTGGCATTGGAATCCAAATAAATGATGGGGTTAGGTATGCGCTTTCGCGCGTTGGTTGCTGCCGTAGGGGTGTTGTTTTTGGCGGTGACCGTCGACGCTGTGGCCGAGACGAAGGTCAACAGTGTTCGCCTGTGGCGGGCGCCGGACAACACGCGACTGGTGTTTGACCTGACCGGTCCCGTCCAGCACAGCGTTTTTACCCTGTCGGCACCGGATCGCCTGGTGATCGACATCAACGGCGCGTCCCTTGGCGCACCGCTGAACGTTAACACCTCCAACACTCCGATCACCGCGATGCGTTCGGCACAGCGCACGCCGACCGATCTGCGGGTGGTCATCGACCTGAAAAAGGCCGTTACTCCGAAAAGTTTCTCCCTGGCCCCCAACGCCCAGTACGGCAACCGACTGGTGGTCGACCTGTTCGATAACCCGGCCGATGCCGCGCCGCCGCCAGCACCGACGCCTTCGGTGGCCACGGTGCCTGCCGTGCCGGTCACGCCGACGGAACCGGCAATCAAGTTGCCGCCAGCCCCGGCCGGCAAACGCGACATCGTTGTGGTGATCGACGCCGGTCACGGTGGCGAAGACCCCGGTGCTTCCGGTTCTCGCGGTCAGCGTGAAAAAGACGTGGTGCTGCAGATTGCCCGCGAAACGCAACGCCAGGTCAACGGCATGAAGGGCTTCCGCGCTGAGTTGACCCGCACCGGCGACTACTTCATTCCATTGCGCGGTCGTACTGAAATCGCCCGCAAGAAGGGCGCCGACCTGTTCGTCTCGATCCACGCCGACGCCGCGCCTTCGGCCGCAGCTTTCGGTGCTTCGGTGTTCGCCCTGTCTGATCGCGGCGCGACTTCCGAGACTGCCCGTTGGCTGGCTGACAGTGAAAACCGTTCTGACTTGATCGGTGGCGCCGGCAACGTCAGCCTCGACGACAAGGACCGCATGCTCGCTGGCGTGCTGCTTGATCTGTCGATGACGGCTTCCCTGACGTCCAGTCTCAACGTCGGTCAAAAAGTACTGAGCAACATTGGCCGGGTCACGCCGCTGCACAAGCAACGCGTCGAACAGGCCGGGTTCATGGTGCTGAAGTCGCCGGACATTCCGTCGATCCTGGTGGAAACCGGGTTTATCTCCAACGCCAACGAAGCCTCGAAACTCGCGGCATCGACTCACCAGCAGGCACTGGCGCGTTCGATCAGCAGCGGTGTGCGGCAGTTCTTCCAGCAAAACCCGCCGCCGGGCACTTACATTGCCTGGCTGCGTGACTCTGGGAAAATCGCTCAAGGTCCGCGTGATCACCGGGTAAGCCCGGGCGAGACGCTGGCGATGATCGCCGTGCGTTATCAGGTGTCCCCGGCCGCCGTGCGCAGTGCGAACAACCTGTCGAGCGATGAGCTGAAGATCGGTCAGCACCTGACCATCCCGGGTAATGACCTGGCGGCCAAAGAATGAATCAGGTCGTGCTCAACGGCGCTCGCATCGAGCTGCTC
This sequence comes from Pseudomonas sp. GL-RE-29, assembly GCF_019947275.1. NCBI lineage: Bacteria > Pseudomonadati > Pseudomonadota > Gammaproteobacteria > Pseudomonadales > Pseudomonadaceae > Pseudomonas > Pseudomonas sp. GL-RE-29. The sequence continues at coordinate 59,661 of NZ_JAGYGD010000024.1, read as the reverse complement.
AGCCCGCGACTGGCGAACCAGATTGCCGCCGGTGAGGTGGTTGAACGCCCGGCTTCGGTGATCAAGGAGTTGCTGGAAAACAGCCTCGACTCCGGCGCCAAGCGTATCGATGTCGACGTGGAGCAGGGCGGCGTCAAGCTGCTGCGGGTGCGCGACGATGGCAGCGGCATCTCTGCCGATGACCTGCCGCTGGCCCTCGCGCGTCACGCCACCAGCAAGATCCGCAACCTGGAAGACCTCGAACAGGTCATGAGCCTGGGTTTTCGTGGCGAGGCGCTGGCGTCGATCAGCTCCGTGGCGCGCCTGACCCTGACGTCGCGCACCCGTGATGCCGATCAGGCGTGGCAGGTCGAGACCGAAGGCCGGGACATGGCGCCTCGCGTGCAACCGGCAGCCCATCCGGTGGGCACCTCGGTGGAAGTTCGCGACCTGTTTTTCAATACCCCGGCACGGCGCAAGTTTCTCAAAACCGAAAAAACCGAATTCGATCACCTGCAAGAAGTGATCAGGCGTCTGGCCCTGGCACGCTTCGACGTAGCGTTCCACCTGCGCCACAACGGCAAAACCATCCTCAGCCTGCATGAGGCCCACGATGACGCGGCCCGCGCCCGGCGCGTGGCGGCGATTTGCGGCCCGGGTTTCCTGGAGCAGGCGCTGCCGATCGAAATCGAGCGCAATGGCCTGCATTTGTGGGGTTGGGTCGGTTTGCCGACGTTCAACCGCAGCCAGGCGGATTTGCAGTATTTCTTCGTCAATGGCCGTGCCGTGCGCGACAAACTGGTCGCCCACGCAGTGCGCCAGGCGTATCGCGACGTGCTGTTCAATGGTCGGCACCCGACGTTCGTGCTGTTTTTCGAAGTCGATCCGACCGGCGTCGACGTCAACGTGCACCCGACCAAGCACGAAGTGCGCTTCCGTGAAGGGCGCATGGTTCACGATTTCCTCTACGGCACTTTGCACCGTGCTTTGGGCGATGTGCGGCCGGATGATCATCTGGCGGCGCCGGTTGCGACGGCGATAGTTCGGCCGACCGGTCTGGATGCCGGTGAATTCGGGCCACAGGGCGAAATGCGCCTGGCGGCCAATGCGTTGCTGGAGCAGCCACAGGCTCAGCCTTCGTTCAACACGCCTGCCGGTTCAGGCGCTGGCGCCGGTTATCAGTATCAATACACGCCACGCCCGCAGTCCGGTGTGCCGGTAGCTGAAGCGCAAGCGGCCTATCGCGAATTCTTCGCGCCGTTGCCCGAGGCCAATGCGGTAGCGCTGCCGGCCGGGCAAGACGACATCCCGCCGCTGGGTTATGCGCTGGCGCAGCTCAAAGGCATCTACATCCTTTCGGAAAACGCTCAGGGGTTGGTGCTGGTCGATATGCACGCCGCTCACGAGCGGATCATGTACGAACGCTTGAAAGTCGCGATGGCCAGCGAAGGCTTGAGCGGGCAACCGCTGCTGGTGCCGGAATCCCTGGCGGTCAGTCAGCGTGAAGCCGATTGTGCTGAAGAGCATGTCGCCTGGTTCCAGCGCCTGGGCTTTGAATTGCAGCGCCTCGGCCCGGAAACCCTAGCCATTCGACAGATTCCGGCTTTGCTCAAGCAGGCGGAAGCCAACCGGTTGGTCGCTGATGTATTGGCCGACCTGATGGAGTACGGCACCAGCGATCGCATTCAGGCGCACATCAACGAACTGCTTGGGACCATGGCGTGCCACGGCGCGGTTCGTGCAAATCGGCGCCTGGCCCTGCCGGAAATGAATGGTCTGCTGCGCGACATGGAAAACACCGAGCGCAGCGGTCAATGCAACCATGGCCGACCGACCTGGACCCAATTGGGCCTGGACGATCTGGACAAACTGTTTTTGCGCGGTCGTTGATGAACCAGTTCCCACCTGCGATTTTCCTGATGGGCCCGACCGCCGCCGGCAAGACCGACCTGGCCATCGAACTCACCAAAGTCCTGCCTTGCGAACTGATCAGTGTCGATTCGGCGCTGGTTTACCGTGGCATGGACATTGGCACCGCCAAGCCTTCCAAAGAACTTTTGGCGCAGTTTCCGCACCGCTTGATCGATATTCTTGACCCGGCAGAGAGCTATTCGGCCGCGGATTTTCGCCGTGATGCCCTCGAAGCCATGGCCGAGATCACGTCGCGAGGAAAAATTCCGCTGTTGGTAGGCGGCACAATGCTCTACTACAAGGCTTTGCTCGAAGGTCTGGCGGACATGCCGGCAGCCGACCCCGAGGTCCGCGCGCAGATCGAAGAAGAAGCTGCACGCCTTGGCTGGCAAGCCTTGCACGACCAATTGGCAATCATCGACCCGGTTTCCGCTGCGCGCATTCACCCGAACGATCCGCAGCGTCTCAGTCGAGCACTGGAAGTATATCGCGTGAGCGGTCAGAGCATGACTGAGCTACGCTTGCAACAATCTGCGCAAAGTACTGAAGCAGCCGCTTCGGGACGTCAACAATTGCCCTATACTGTCGCGAACTTGGCCATTGCTCCGGCAAATCGTCAGGTACTTCACGAGCGAATTAAACAAAGATTCACTTTAATGTTGGAACAGGGATTCATCGACGAGGTCGTAGCCCTGCGTAAGCGAAGTGACCTGCATGCCGGGTTGCCGTCTATACGTGCGGTAGGCTACCGACAAGTCTGGGATTACCTGGATGGCAAACTGACGTCAGCCGAGATGCAGGAGCGTGGAATCATTGCCACGCGCCAATTGGCAAAGCGCCAGTTCACCTGGTTGCGCAGTTGGGCTGATTTACACTGGCTGGACAGCCTGGATTGCGACAATCTGCCGCGCGCCTTGAAATACTTGGGGACCATCTCCATATTGAGCTGAGTCCTTGCAATTGCCGTCTATCCTTGGGGGTGGGGCGGCCAAAGCCATTTTTTCACCTATTTTTATATTGAATCCTTAAAGGAGTGCGGCACATGTCAAAAGGGCATTCGCTACAAGACCCTTACTTGAATACTTTACGTAAAGAGAAAGTTGGGGTGTCCATCTACCTGGTCAACGGGATCAAATTGCAAGGTACGATCGAATCTTTCGACCAGTTCGTTATTTTGCTGAAAAATACCGTCAGCCAAATGGTCTACAAACACGCTATCTCTACAGTAGTGCCGGTTCGTCCAATTCGTCTGCCTAGCGCAACCGAATCGGAAGCGGGTGATGCTGAGCCAGGTAACGCCTGATAGGAGTCTCCTTTGTTCTTTGAGCGCCACGGTGGTGGTGAGCGAGTCATCCTCGTTCACTTGGATGGACAGGACCCTGAGGCGCGCGAAGATCCGCAGGAGTTTCAGGAATTGGCTAATTCGGCCGGCGCCGAGACCGTTGCGTTTTTTAACGTGCCGCGTCATCGGCCAACCGCCAAATTCCTGATTGGCAGCGGCAAGGTCGAGGAACTGCGCGACCTGGTTAAAGCCGAAGAAGCCGATCTGGTGATTTTCAATCACGTCCTCACGCCCAGTCAGGAACGTAACCTCGAACGTGTTTTCGAGTGTCGCGTGATCGACCGTACCGGTCTGATTCTCGATATTTTCGCCCAACGCGCCCGTACCCATGAAGGCAAGCTCCAGGTAGAACTGGCCCAGCTTGACCACATGAGCACCCGGCTGGTTCGCGGCTGGACTCACCTTGAGCGCCAGGGTGGCGGTATCGGCATGCGTGGCCCGGGTGAAACCCAACTGGAAACCGACCGCCGTTTGCTGCGGGTTCGCCTGCGCCAGATCAAGGGCCGGCTGGAGAAAGTGCGCAGCCAGCGTGAGCAGTCGCGTCGTGGCCGTTCGCGTGCAGATATCCCTACCGTGTCGCTGGTGGGATATACCAACGCCGGTAAATCCACGCTGTTCAATAACGTGACGAAATCCGACGTCTACGCGGCTGACCAATTGTTTGCCACGCTGGACCCGACCCTGCGTCGTCTGGATCTGGACGACCTGGGGCCGATTGTCCTGGCGGACACGGTAGGTTTTATTCGCCACTTGCCCCACAAGCTGGTCGAGGCATTTCGGTCTACCCTCGAAGAGTCGAGCAACTCCGACCTGTTGTTGCACGTGATCGACTCGGCCGAACCGGATCGCATGTTGCAGATCGAGCAAGTGATGGTGGTGTTGGGCGAGATTGGTGCCCAGGACTTGCCGATCCTCGAGGTCTATAACAAACTCGATTTGCTTGAAGGCGTTGAGCCACAAATCCAGCGCGATGAAAACGGCAAACCCCAGCGGGTCTGGCTGTCTGCGCGTGATGGCACTGGTCTGGAATTGCTTGAGCAAGCCATTGCCGAGTTACTCGGCGGTGATTTGTTTATCGGTACCCTGCGCTTGCCGCAACGATTCGCTCGACTGCGTGCGCAGTTTTTCGAACTCGGTGCGGTGCAAAAAGAAGAACACGACGAAGAAGGCATCAGTTTGCTGGCCGTTCGTTTGCCCCGGGTCGAGTTGAATCGACTGGTAAGCCGCGAAGGATTGCAGCCGATGGAATTCATCGAGCAACACACTTTGCAATAAAAGCCTGAGAAAGCGGTTGTGCCGTGGTGACAGGCATTCTGTAGCATTGGTCGGCGCGCCGTGGGTGCGTCTTTGCTTTATCAGATGGAGAGCGCTATGGCTTGGAATGAGCCGGGTGGCAACTCGAATAATCAGGATCCTTGGGGTGGCAAGCGCCGTAATAACGGCGATCGCAAGGGGCCGCCAGATCTCGACGAGGCCTTCCGAAAGCTGCAGGAAAGCCTCAACGGGTTGTTCGGTGGTGGTAAGAAACGCGGTGATGACGGCGGTGGATCGGGCAAGAGTGGCGGCTTCGGCGGCCTGCTCGGCATCGGTCTGGTCGTGTTGGCGGCCGTATGGCTGTACAGCGCGGTCTATGTAGTCGACGAGCAGGAGCAAGCCGTGGTGCTGCGCTTCGGCAAGTACTACGAAACTGTCGGCCCGGGTCTGAACATCTATTTCCCGCCGATCGACAAGAAGTACATGGAAAACGTCACGCGTGAGCGTGCGTACACCAAGCAAGGCCAGATGCTGACCGAAGACGAAAACATCGTCGAAGTGCCGCTGACCGTGCAGTACAAGATCAGCAACCTGCAGGACTTCGTGCTGAGCGTCGATCAGCCGGAAATCAGTCTGCAGCACGCGACCGACAGTGCCTTGCGCCATGTGGTGGGTTCCACCGCGATGGATCAGGTGCTGACCGAAGGTCGTGAATTGATGGCCAGCGAAATCAAGGAGCGTCTGCAACGCTTCATGGATACGTATCGCACCGGTATCACTGTCACCCAGGTCAACGTGCAGAGCGCAGCGGCACCGCGTGAAGTACAGGAAGCCTTCGATGACGTAATCCGTGCCCGTGAAGACGAGCAGCGTTCGCGTAACCAGGCTGAAACCTATGCCAACGGCGTCGTGCCGGAAGCCCGTGGTCAGGCCCAGCGCATTCTCGAAGATGCCAATGGTTACCGTGACGAAACCGTCTCGCGTGCCAAGGGTGAGGGTGATCGCTTCACCAAACTGGTCGCCGAGTATCGCAAGGCACCTGAAGTTACCCGCCAGCGTCTGTACCTGGACACCATGCAGGAAGTCTTCAGCAACACCAGCAAGGTTCTCGTGACCGGCAACAAGAATGGCCAGAGCAATCTGCTGTACTTGCCGCTGGACAAGATGGTCGAAAGTGGTCGCAGCTCCAGCACTCCGGTGACCGGCGCGGCAGCCAGCAGCAATGAAGCGAATGCGCGTGCGGCAGCTGATCTGCAGCAACAGCAAGCACGTACCAGGGAGAGTCGCTGATGAGCAATAAATCGCTGATCGCCCTTATTGTCGGCGTCGTCGTGGCGATCGCTGCCTGGAACTGCTTCTACATCGTGGCTCAGACCGAGCGTGCGGTGTTGCTGCAGTTCGGTCGCGTGGTCCAGACCGATGTTCAGCCTGGGCTGCATGTGAAAGTGCCTTACGTTAACCAGGTGCGTAAATTCGACGCCCGCCTGATGACGCTGGATGCACCGACGCAACGCTTCCTGACGCTGGAAAAGAAAGCCGTAATGGTCGATGCCTACGCCAAGTGGCGCGTGAAGGACGCTGAGCGTTTCTACACCGCGACTTCCGGTCTGAAGCAGATTGCCGACGAGCGTCTGTCTCGTCGTCTGGAATCGGGCCTGCGTGACCAGTTCGGTAAGCGCACCTTGCACGAAGTCGTGTCCGGTGAGCGTGATGCGCTGATGGCGGATATCACGGCTTCGCTGAACAAGATGGCCGAAAAAGAACTGGGCATCGAAGTTGTCGATGTTCGGGTCAAGACCATCGACCTGCCGAAAGAAGTAAACCGTAGCGTGTTCGAACGTATGAGCACCGAGCGTGAGCGTGAAGCTCGCGAGCACCGCGCCAAGGGTAACGAGCTGGCTGAAGGCATCCGTGCCGACGCCGATCGTCAACGCCGCGTGCTGCTGGCTGAAGCCTATCGTGAATCCGAAGAGATTCGCGGTGACGGTGATGCCCAGGCCGCTTCGATCTACTCCAAGGCGTACGGTCAGGATCAGGAATTCTACGCGTTCTATCGTAGCCTGCGTGCCTACCGTGAAAGCTTCGCGAACAAATCCGACGTCATGGTCCTCGACCCAAGCAGTGACTTCTTCCACTACCTGGAAAAAGCCAAGCCTTGATACGACGTTGACCTGATTCATCCCGCCGGGCGGCTAAAACCTCTGGCGGGGTGATCCTTTGGGAAAACGTGTGTATGATGCGGCAGCCGGGAAATTCCCGGCTTTTTTGCGTCTGCATGTTTGATTGCTGTTTTGTGCGGATGCCCGAGCCTGACGGCTCGACAGGTTTTACGAGGAAAGTGCTTGGCGAAGCCCATTTCAGGCTTTTCGCTTCGTCGCTCATGCGCGGGGTTTGCGCTGAGCTGATCATTTTCTGCTTCACTCAAGGCTCGCCCAAAGGCTTGCCGCCCGGATCATAGGGGAATGGCGTAATGGCAACGGTAGACCGCTGGCTGCTGCCAGATGGCATCGAAGAAGTACTGCCACCGGAAGCGGCGCGCATTGAAGTCGCGCGTCGTCAGGTGTTGGATCTGTTCCAGAGCTGGGGTTACGAGTTCGTCGTGACTCCCCATATCGAGTACCTGGAATCCCTGCTGACCGGCGCGGGCCAGGACCTGGATCTGCGTACCTTCAAGGTCATCGACCCGCAGTCGGGCCGGCAGATGGGTTTCCGCGCTGACATCACGCCACAGGTCGCGCGTATCGATGCGCACACCCTGCGTCGCGAAGGTCCGAGCCGCCTGTGCTACGCCGGCAGTGTGCTGCATGCTCAGCCCCGTGCCTTGTCGTCCTCGCGCAGCCCGATCCAGTTGGGCGCCGAGTTGTATGGCGATGGCAGCCCGAGCAGCGACGTCGAAGTCATCAGCCTGATGCTGGCCATGCTGCAACTGGCCGATGTGCCAGATGTGCACATGGATCTGGGGCATGTCGGTATCTACCGCGGCCTGGCCCGTGCCGCCGGTTTGTCCGGTGAAGTTGAACAACAGTTGTTCGATGCGTTGCAACGCAAGGCCATTGATGAGGTCATTACCTTGACCGAAGGCCTGCCGACCGATCTGTCGGGCATGCTGCGGGCGTTGGTCGATCTGTGTGGCGGTCGTGAAGTGCTGGCAGCTGCGCGTGAGCGTCTGGCCAAGGCGCCGGCCCCGGTTCTCGCGGCGCTGGACGATTTGCTGGCGATTGCCGAGCGTCTGTCCGTGCGTTTCCCGGAGCTGCCGCTTTACTTCGACCTGGGCGAGTTGCGCGGTTACCACTACCACACCGGTGTGGTGTTCGCGGTGTTCGTGCCGGGTGTTGGCCAGTCCATTGCCCAGGGCGGTCGTTACGACGACATCGGCGCCGATTTTGGTCGCGCCCGTCCGGCAACCGGCTTCTCCACCGATTTGAAAACCCTGGTGACCCTGGGGCGTGCTGAGATCGAGCTACCGTCTGGCGGTATCTGGATGCCTGACAGTACGGATGCGGCACTCTGGCAGCAGGTTTGCCAGTTGCGCAGTGAGGGTCAGCGTGTCGTTCAGGCTTTGCCTGGGCAACCTTTGGCCGCCGCCCGTGAAGCGGACTGCGACCGGCAATTGATTCAGCAGAACGGGCTTTGGCAAGTATCGCCACTGGCTTCTTGAGTTTTCCTGCCGGCTGCCGCCGGCACCAAGTTTGCGCGAATGAGGACAAGTGTTATGGGTAAGAATGTCGTAGTCCTGGGCACCCAATGGGGTGATGAGGGCAAAGGCAAGATCGTTGATCTGCTGACCGAACATGCTGCCGCCGTAGTGCGCTACCAGGGTGGCCACAACGCTGGTCACACCCTGGTGATCGACGGCGAAAAAACCGTCTTGCACCTGATCCCGTCGGGCGTGCTGCGCGAAGGCGTGCAGTGCCTGATCGGTAACGGCGTGGTGGTTGCACCTGACGCCCTGCTGCGCGAGATCACCAAGCTGGAAGAGAAGGGTGTGCCGGTGCGCGAGCGCCTGCGTATCAGCCCGTCCTGCCCGCTGATCCTGTCCTTCCACGTTGCGCTGGATCAGGCCCGTGAAAAGGCCCGTGGCGAGCTGAAGATCGGTACCACCGGTCGCGGCATCGGCCCGGCTTACGAAGACAAGGTTGCACGTCGTGGCCTGCGTGTGGGCGACCTGCTCAACATGCCGCGCTTTGAAGACAAGCTGCGTGAACTGGTGGATTACCACAACTTCATGCTGGTGGGTTACTACAAAGAGCCAGCCATCGAGTTCGACAAGACCCTGGCCGAGTGCAAAGAATACGCTGAGCTGCTCAAGCCGCTGATGCTGGACGTGACTGCCGAGCTGCACGACCTGCGTCGCGCTGGCAAAGACATCATGTTCGAGGGCGCCCAAGGTTCCCTGTTGGACATCGACCACGGCACCTACCCGTACGTGACCAGTTCGAACACCACCGCTGGCGGCGTTGCTACCGGTTCGGGCGTTGGTCCGATGTTCCTGGACTACATTCTGGGCATCACCAAGGCTTACACCACGCGTGTAGGTTCGGGTCCATTCCCGACAGAGCTGTTCGACGAAGTCGGCGCGCACTTGGCCAAACAAGGTCACGAGTTCGGCGCGACGACCGGCCGTGCTCGTCGTTGTGGCTGGTTCGATGCCGTAATCCTGCGTCGCGCTATCGATGTGAACAGCATCTCGGGCATTTGCCTGACCAAGCTGGACGTACTCGACGGTCTGGAAACCATCAATATCTGCGTCGGCTACAAAGATGCACAAGGTAATGCGGTTGCCCCGACTGATGCGGACAGCTACGTAGGTCTGCAGCCTGTATACGAAGAAGTGCCTGGCTGGACCGAGTCGACCGTGGGTGCCAAAACCCTGGAAGAGCTGCCAGCTAATGCTCGTGCTTACATCAAGCGCGTCGAAGAGCTGATCGCTGCACCGATCGACATTATTTCGACGGGTCCGGACCGCAACGAAACCATCGTTCTGCGCCATCCGTTTGCCTGATAAGCTGTTGATGTAAAACACAAAGGCCCCTTAATCGGGGCCTTTGTCGTTTATGCCTGTTGGACGGCATGACCTTTGCTATTAGCTTTGATTAAAACGCCACTTTTGGCGTGCCATCAATTTAATGGCGCTTATGCAGAGGGATATCAAGTGTCGGCCGTTCTCTCATTGTTACAAAGCCGTCTCTTGCGGCCAGTGTTCGTTACCCTCGGTATCGCCCTATTGGTGCAGGTGCTGGTGGCTGTTGCCCTGACCCGGAGCACAGTGACTGCGCTGGAAGCAGACTTGGGTGTGCGTCTGGGGGCGGACAGTCAAAAACTCTCCGGCGAACTTGAGCAGGCGGGGCGTGAAGTCACCTCGAGTCTCGACAGCCTCTCCACCAGTACGCGTCAACGACTCACGGCCGGTTTGTCCTCGCGTTTGGAGGAGGAGCAGGCGCAATTGCGGGCCACGCTGGAAAAAGACCTGAAGGACTCCGCCAATGACATGGCGCAGCTTCTGGCGTCGGTCGCACCCCGCGCCATGTGGGACAGCGACGTTCCGACCCTTTCCGAATTCGCCCGCCGGGCGCAGCGCAATCCCAACGTGTTGTTCGTCGTGTACGACGACGCAACAGGTCAACACCTGACGCGCTACCTCAACCGGGAAAATCCGATCAACAAGGCCTTGTTGGAAAAAGGTCAGGGTGAACGGGCGCTGGACAAGGTGTTGGACGCGGCGAAGAACGATCCGTCGGTCTACTACCTCGAGGCCTCGATCAATCCCAATGGCGTGGAAATCGGCAAGGTCTTGATGGGTGTCTCCACGGCTTCGGTGGAAACCGATCTCGCGGCCCTCGACAAGCGCTTCTCGGCCCTGATTGCCAGCAGCGATCAACTGGTGGGCGACAGCCTCAAGGGCGCGGCGGCGGACAGCGCAGCCGCAATGCGTGCGCGCCTGACCTCCGCTCAGTCCACCGCCTCTGAAATGAAAGCCAACACCACCAGCACCGTGCAGGAAGCGGCAGCCACTTTGCGCTGGCGCATCGGCATGGGCCTGGCGCTGGTAGGCGCCGGCGTTCTGCTGTTGCTCGCCGTGGTACTCGGGCGTCGTGTGGTTAACCGCCTGAAAATGCTGATTGCCGCCATGGACGATCTGGCCGCTGGCGAAGGTGATCTGACCAAGCGTGTGCAGATCAACAGTAAGGACGAAATCGGCGACATGGCCTCGGCGGTCAACCGTTTTGTGGATAAATTGCAGCCGATCGTGCGGGAGGCGGGTGATGTGGCCCAACGTACCGGCGTGGAAATCGGCGCCATGACCCTGCGCAATGCCGGCGCCGATGCGGCGGCGGGCCTGCAGCGCGATGAAGTGGCCGAGAGCCTGCGTGCGTTGTCGCGGATGGCGGACGAAGCTCAGTCGGAAAGCCATGCCATGCAAGCGGCTTTGAAACAGGTTGTGGATATCCGCCAGGCCACTGATGAAAACACTCGGACCTCGGCGAAAGTCGGCGGTCTGATCGAGGCGTTGGCCGGTCAGGTCGATACCGGGGCGCAAGTCATCGAGCGATTGGCGCAGCAAAGTGAGCAGATTGAAGTGGTGCTGACGGTGATTCACGGGATCGCCGAGCAAACCAACCTGCTGGCGCTGAACGCGGCCATCGAGGCGGCGCGAGCCGGGGAAACCGGACGCGGGTTTGCGGTGGTGGCTGACGAGGTTCGGGCGCTGGCGAGCAAGACCCAGAGCTCCACGGGCGATATTCAGGCGCATATTGTCGCGCTGCAGCAGGGCGCACGCGAGGCGGTGGCGGCGATCGGGCAGGCCGGGCGCCAGGCCAGCGAAGGTTTGCTGGTGTTGCGTGACAGTGCGCGGTTGCAGCAATCAGTGCAGGCGTCGGTGGAGCAAGTGCATGCGGCGATCGGTCTGGCGACCCAGGCGGCGGCACATCAGGCGCAAGGCGCACAGGCGGTGCGTGGTCGGGTCGAGACCATTCATGCGCAGGCCGAGAAAGCGGCTCAGGCGGTGGTGGAAACCACGGCCAGCGGCAAAGTGCTGGATGGGTTGGCGGCGCAGTTGAAGGCGAGCTTGGGGCAGTTCAGGGCTTGATGCCTTAAAGATCAAAAGATCGCAGCTTGCGGCAGCTCCTACATGGGAATACGCGTTTCACTGTAGGAGCTGCCGCAGGCTGCGATCTTTTTGCTTTATCAGCGGCTCAAATACATCCGGGTCGTTAACAGGTAGACGGGCAACCCCGACACCAATATCAGTAGCGCCGCATAAGGCGCCGCCGCCGCAAATTCCACATTCGCGGTATGCGCCCAAACTTCGGTAGCCAGCGTATTAAGCCCGGTCGGGCTCAATAGCAAGGTCGCCGTCAGCTCCTTCATCGCATCCAGAAACACCAGCGCGAACGCCGCTCCCAGCGCCGGAAAGATGATCGGCAGGGTCACTCGGCAGAACGCGCTGAACGACGATGCACCCAGCGTACGGGCCGCCTCTTCCAGTTGCGGTGCGGCCTTGTTCAGCGCCGTGCGGATCGGTGCCTGAGCCAGCGGCAGAAACAGCAGCGCATAAGCGATCAGCAACAATGCCGACGTCTGGTACAGCGCTGGCACATAGTGCAAGGCGAAATAGACCAGGGTCAGTGCGATGACCAATCCTGGCAGTGCATGCAGCAGATACGGCAAGCGTTCAGCCCAGATTGCCAATTGGCCTTTGTATCGCACGACCAACAGTCCCACCGGCACCGCCAGAACCAGGCAAAGCGCCGCGCCGCCCAGCGACAGCGCCAGGGACGAAAGCAGCGCTTCTCCGATGGCTGCCACCGGGAATGCCGCCGACGAGCCCACGGCCAGCCAATACGCCAGCATCCCCAGCGGAATGCCGCTGCCGATAATGGCCAGCAACAGGCAGTAAAGTTGTCCGGCGATCGCCCACGGTCCCAGACGAACCTGCTCCGCTTGCCTCGCTGCGCCTTGCCCTGTGCGAACGTGTCGGCCCTTGCCGCGAACGCGCAATTCCAGCCACAGCAGCATCAAGCACAGGGCCAGCAACACCGCCGACAGCATCGCGGCGTTGGCGTTGCTGAATTCCAGCTCAAACTGTTGATAGATCGCTGTGGTGAAGGTTTGCAGGCCGATGATCGACAGCGCGCCGAACTCCACCAGCATGTGCAGGGCGATCAGCAGGGAGCCGCCAAGCAGCGATGGCCAGAGCAAGGGCAGGGTGACTTTGAAGAACACACCCCAGCGATTCTGACCGAGGGTGCGGGCAGACTCTTCCAGGGACGGGTCAAGATTGCGCAGGGTTGCCGCGACCGGCAGAAAGATCAGCGGATATTTGGACAGGCTCATCACCAGAATCGCCCCGCCCAAACCTTCGAACTGAGCGCTCAGCGAAACCCAAGTGAAGCTGCTGACGAACGCTGGTACGGCGAACGGCAGGCACAGAATCACGCCCCAGAGCCGCCGTCCCGGCAGATTACTGCGTTCCAGCAGCCACGCCAGCGACAGGCCGATCACGCCGCACGCCAGCGTAACGCCGACCATCAGCGCAAGGGTGTTGCGCAGCAAACCAAACACATACGGCCGCCACAGCAGATGCAGCGCTTCGGCCCAACCCGCTTGCCAGGTCTTGAGCCCGACATAGGCCAGTGGCAGCAGGCTGAGTACGACCAGCAACAAAACCGGCAGCAGCAGCCAGATCGATGGCTGCTTGCGCCGCGGTACGTAACCGCCGTGTGCTGTGGGTGCGGGAAGCGATGGGTTCATCAGTTCAGACCAACATCACGTTCCAGGTCCAGGGCTTCTTCGGCATTGCCGAGGTCGGCTGGCGTGACGTTTGGTGCTTCCAGTTCGCTGAACGGCTTGAGGCCGCGATCCGACTCCATGCCCTTGTGCAGTGGATATTCAGCGGTGGTCTGGGTGATCACGCGCTGACCTTCTTCGCTGGCCATGTAGGCGAGGAATTGCTGGGCTTCTTTTGGATGCTTGCTGGATTTAAGTACGGCGGCGCTGGAAACCGTGATCAATCCACCGACGTCGCCACCGGTGAAGTAGTGCAGTTTCGAATCCAGCTGGCCTTTTTCGCGCTGCAAGGCGAACCAGTAGTAGTTGTTCACTAGAACAGTGGCCACTTCGCCGTTTTCCACAGCCTTCAACGCGACCATGTTGTTGCTGTAGGTCTTGCCGAATGCGCGCAGGCCGGTCAGCCATTCTTCGGCGGCGTCCATGCCGTGGACCTTGATGATCGCAACGGCTTGTTCCTGGAATGCACCGCTGGTAGGCACGAAGCCGACCTTGCCTTGCCATTTCGGATCGGAGAATTCCATCACCGATTTCGGCAGGTCTTTTTCATCGATCAGTTTCGGGTTGAAGGCAACGACGCGAACCCGGGCGGTTACGCCAATCCAGGTGCCATTGCCGGCGACGTATTCCTTGGGCAGAACCGCCAGGGTTGAATCGTCGGCCTTGGCCAGGAGCCCTTGTTCACCGAGTTTGTTCAGCGGTGGTGATTCTTCGGTGTAGATCACGTCGGCGGGGGAGCGATCACCTTCTTCGACGACTTGGCTGGCGAGCTGGTTGCTGCTGCCTTTGCGTACATTGACGTGAATGCCGGTCTTGGCTTCGAAGGCTTTGGCGATGGCATCGCCGACCTCCTTGTGTTGACCGTTATAGAGTGTCAGGGAAACTGGATCAGCAGCCTGGGTGAGGGGAGTGGCGATTGCCAGGCCGAGCAGGGTGATGGTCAGGCCGCGGCGCAGGGTATTTCGAAACATCATTCGCAGGGTTCCTCACTGTCGCATTGCAAAAACTTGCAACAATGATAAACGATATTGTTTCTCAAATGCGCCTTGCAGTGAGGGAGTCGTTCTGTTGGGGCAGGGTGAGGATGCTCATTGTGGCGAGGGAGCTTGCTCCCGCTCGGCTGCGAAGTAGTCGTATATTCTGCAGGCGGGATCTGACTCAAGGAAGAACTCGGGCCGCTTCGCGCCCAGCGGGAGCAAGCTCCCTCGCCACAAAAGGCTCAGCGCTGAAAATTTCAGAAGGGCAGAAACGCAAAAACCCGCTTTCGCGGGTTTCTGTGAAATCCAAGATCGTAACCTTGAATTTGAATTGGTGCCCAGAAGAAGACTCGAACTTCCACGACCTTGCGGTCACCAGCACCTGAAGCTGGCGTGTCTACCAATTTCACCATCTGGGCATTCATCTTCAGCGTTGCCGCTGTTGATGTGGCGCACTATACGGAGAGCGTTTTGATCTGTAAACCCCTGATTTTAAAATTAATAAACCAGTGGTCCAGAATGCAGAAAACCCGCTTTCGCGGGTTTTGTGTGAGCCTTGAAATTGATCTAATCTCAAGCTCGAAATTGGTGCCCAGAAGAAGACTCGAACTTCCACGACCTTGCGGTCACCAGCACCTGAAGCTGGCGTGTCTACCAATTTCACCATCTGGGCAGTATCGGCAACGTTGTCCGTCGTCGATGGCGCGCACTATACGGAGCGTCTTTTTAACTGTAAACCCCCGTCATCAAAAAAACCTGGAAAATTTCGCCAGCGGTCTGCAAATCAGCTTTGATGTGTCGATACAGGGCTTTAGATGGGTCGTCTTAGCTTGAAATTTCCCGTTTCATTACGCCTATGCCAAACTAACCCGCATATAGACAAGGTGAAAACTCTCTAATGGCCGATTGGCAGTCCCTCGATCCCGAGGCCGCTCGTGAAGCGGAAAAATATGAAAACCCTATCCCTAGCCGCGAACTGATCCTTCAGCACCTTGCTGATCGAGGTTCGCCTGCTAACCGCGAGCAGCTGGTCGAAGAGTTTGGTCTGACCACAGAAGACCAGATCGAAGCCCTGCGCCGCCGCCTGCGCGCCATGGAGCGCGATGCTCAACTCATCTATACCCGTCGCGGCACGTATGCACCGGTGGACAAGCTCGACCTGATCCTCGGTCGCATCAGCGGTCACCGTGACGGTTTCGGTTTCCTGGTGCCGGACGACGGCAGTGACGACCTGTTCATGAGCCCGGCGCAAATGCGCCTGGTGTTCGACGGTGACCGTGCCCTGGCCCGTGTTTCCGGCCTGGACCGTCGTGGTCGCCGCGAAGGCATGATCGTTGAAGTGGTGTCCCGCGCTCACGAAACCATCGTCGGCCGCTATTTCGAAGAGGGCGGTATCGGTTTCGTGGTTGCCGACAATCCGAAGATCCAGCAGGAAGTGCTGGTGACACCGGGTCGTAACGCCAACGCGCAGATCGGTCAGTTCGTCGAAGTGAAGATCACTCACTGGCCGACGCCACGTTTCCAGCCGCAGGGCGACGTGGTTGAAGTTGTGGGCAACTACATGGCGCCGGGCATGGAAATCGATGTCGCCCTGCGTACCTACGACATTCCTCACGTCTGGCCAGACGCCGTGCTCAAGGAAGCCGGCAAGCTCAAGCCGGAAGTCGAAGAGAAAGACAAAGAGAAGCGCATCGACCTGCGTCATCTGCCGTTCGTCACCATCGACGGCGAAGATGCCCGCGACTTCGATGATGCGGTCTACTGCGAAGCCCGTCCGGGCAAGCTTCGCCTGTTCTCCGGCGGCTGGAAGTTGTACGTGGCGATCGCCGACGTATCCAGCTACGTGAAACTCGGTTCGGCGCTGGATGCCGAGGCCCAGGTTCGCGGCAACTCGGTGTACTTCCCCGAGCGCGTGATCCCGATGCTGCCTGAGCAGTTGTCCAACGGACTTTGCTCGCTGAACCCGCAAGTCGATCGTCTGGCCATGGTTTGCGAGATGACCATCTCCAAATCCGGCGAAATGACCGACTACTGCTTCTACGAAGCGGTGATCCACTCCCATGCTCGTCTGACTTACAACAAAGTCAGCGCGATGCTCGAAACGCCGAAAGCCACCGAAGCGCGCAAGCTGCGCGGTGAGTACACCGACGTTGTGCCGCACCTCAAGCAGCTCTACTCGCTGTACAAGGTGCTGTTGGCCGCCCGTCATGTGCGTGGCGCGATCGATTTCGAAACCCAGGAAACCCGGATCATCTTCGGCTCCGAGCGCAAGATCGCCGAAATCCGGCCGACCGTGCGCAACGATGCGCACAAGCTGATCGAGGAATGCATGCTGGCGGCCAACGTGGCCACCGCTGAATTCCTGAAAAAGCACGAAATTCCTGCGCTGTACCGCGTTCACGATGGTCCGCCACCAGAGCGTCTGGAAAAACTGCGCGCGTTCCTTGGCGAGCTGGGTCTGTCCCTGCACAAAGGCAAGGACGGCCCATCGCCGAAGGATTACCAGGCACTGCTGGCCGGGATCAAGGATCGTCCGGATTTCCACCTGATCCAGACCGTCATGCTGCGTTCGTTGAGCCAAGCGGTGTACAGCGCTGATAACCAGGGTCACTTCGGCCTGAATTACGAAGCGTACACTCACTTCACTTCGCCGATCCGCCGCTACCCGGACTTGCTTACGCATCGGGCAATCCGCAGCGTGATCCATTCGAAACAGGACACCCCGCACGTTCGCCGTGCTGGTGCGATGACTATTCCGAAGGCGCGCATCTATCCGTACGACGAGGCGGCCCTGGAGCAACTCGGCGAGCAGTGCTCGATGAGCGAGCGCCGTGCCGACGAAGCGACCCGTGACGTAGTGAACTGGCTCAAGTGCGAGTTCATGAAAGATCGCGTGGGCGAGTCGTTCCCGGGTGTGATTACCGCAGTGACCGGTTTTGGTCTGTTCGTTGAACTGACCGACATCTACGTCGAAGGCCTGGTGCACGTCACCGCGCTGCCGGGCGATTACTACCACTTCGATCCTGTGCACCACCGCCTGGCCGGTGAGCGTACCGGTCGCAGCTTCCGCTTGGGCGACACCGTTGAAGTGCGTGTCATGCGCGTCGATCTCGACGAGCGCAAGATCGACTTCGAGATGGCTGAAAAAACCATCAGCGCGCCGATCGGTCGCAAAAAACGCGGCACCGAAACCGCAGCGCCAGCCGCCAAAACCGCAGCAGAGCCGGCCCCGGCGAAAACCGGTCGTCGTCCTGCCAAGGAGAAGGCTGTCGAAGCCTATCGCCCGAGCGATGCAGCGGCTAAAAATGCCGAAGTGCGCAAAAGTCGTGAAATGAAAAAGGCCTTGCTGGCCGATGCGAAAAGCGGCGGTAAAGCGGCGTCTGCGGGAAAGACCGGACGGTCGGCGCCTGAAAAGGCCCCCGGCGGCAAGCCAGCAAAACCAAGCAAACATCGTAAAGGCCCGCCAAAAGCGGGTTCCGCTCCAGCTGCGAAAAGCGGCGGGGCGCGTAAACCTAAGGCCAAGCCATGAGTCAGTTGGAAAAAATCTACGGCGTGCATGCGGTAGAAGCGTTGCTGCGTCATCACCCGAAACGCGTCAAGCAGATCTGGCTGGCGGAAGGTCGCAATGACCCTCGGGTCCAGACGCTGATTGAGCTGGCCAACGAAAATCGGGTCCAGGTCGGCCAGGCCGAGCGCCGTGAAATGGACGCCTGGGTTGAAGGCGTGCACCAGGGCGTGGTCGCGGACGTAAGTCCGAGCCAGGTCTGGGGTGAGGCGATGCTCGACGAGTTGCTCGATCGCACCGAAGGCGCGCCGTTGCTGCTGGTGCTCGACGGCGTGACCGATCCGCACAACCTCGGTGCCTGCCTGCGTTCCGCCGATGCGGCGGGCGCGCTGGCGGTGATTGTGCCGAAGGACAAGTCAGCGACCCTGACTCCGGTTGTACGAAAAATCGCCTGCGGCGCAGCGGAAGTGATTCCGCTGGTTGCCGTGACGAACCTGGCGCGCACTTTGGAAAAACTCCAGCAGCGCGGCTTGTGGGTTGTCGGTACGGCTGGTGAAGCTGAGGTCAGCCTGTATGACCAGGACCTCACTGGTCCGACCATCCTGATCATGGGGGCCGAAGGCAAGGGCATGCGTCGCTTGACCCGCGAGCATTGCGACTATCTGGTGAACCTGCCGATGGCCGGTAGCGTCAGCAGCCTCAACGTTTCGGTGGCAACCGGCGTTTGCCTGTTCGAAGCCCAGCGTCAGCGCAGCGTCAAGGCCAAGGCTGCCGCCAAGAAGTCCTGATTCCCGCATAACCTGTAGGGGCTGGCTTGCTGGCGATTCAAGCGACTCGGTTTGTCTGACATACCGAGTCGCTTGAATCGCCAGCAAGCCAGCTCCTGCAGTTATAGGGTAAATGGGGGTTGTTCAAATAATCACCAATTACCTTGCGCCTCTCTCGACCCTTCTCTACAATTGCGCCCCTTGCTGTGATGGCAGGCACGCATGTGTCTAGCGTCCGCAAGTCCATAAGTGTCATTCACTCCTTGTCTGACCGCTTTTGAGCGGCAGGCTACAACCCGTAAGGAGCATTCATGCGTCATTACGAAATCATCTTTTTGGTCCACCCGGATCAAAGCGAGCAAGTCGGCGGCATGGTTGAGCGTTACACCAAGCTGATCGAAGAAGACGGCGGCAAAATCCACCGTCTGGAAGATTGGGGCCGTCGTCAACTGGCCTACGCAATCAACAATGTTCACAAGGCTCACTACGTGATGCTGAACGTTGAGTGCACTGGCAAGGCCCTGGCCGAGCTGGAAGACAACTTCCGCTACAACGATGCAGTGATCCGTAACCTGGTCATCCGTCGCGAAGAAGCCGTTACCGGCCAATCCGAGATGCTCAAGGCTGAAGAAAACCGCAGTGAGCGCCGTGAGCGTCGCGACCGTCCTGAGCACGAAGGCGCTGAAAGCGCTGACAGTGATGACAGCGACAACAGCGATAACGCTGACGAGTAATCCACGGACCTTTTAAGGAGCCTATCAAATGGCACGTTTCTTCCGTCGTCGTAAATTCTGCCGCTTCACCGCTGAAGACGTGAAAGAGATCGATTACAAAGATCTCAACACTCTGAAAGCCTACGTATCCGAGACCGGCAAAATTGTTCCAAGCCGCATCACCGGTACCAAAGCTCGTTATCAGCGTCAGCTGGCCACCGCTATCAAGCGCGCCCGCTTCCTGGCCCTGCTGGCCTACACCGACAGCCACGGCCGCTGAGACCGGGCAGTCGACACGTAGCAAAGGATTGAATGTATGCGTGCCTTAGCTGAGTTCATCATGCGGGGCCGTATGCAGGCCACTCTGGTAGTGGCTGGATGCGCGGCATTGCCGTTGTTGTATTGGTTGGGTGCTGCCGCCGGATGCCTTGTGCTCCTGCGGCGCGGATTGAGGGACGCCTTGGGCGTTCTTGCTCTGGGACTGCTGCCGGCATTGGTCTGGTGGCTTAAATTCGACGACCCACGGGCACTTCTGGTGCTGCTGGGGTCTTCGGGCCTTGCGTTGGTTTTGCGCGCAAGCGAGTCCTGGAACCGCGTGCTGCTGGTCAGCATAGCGATGGGAGTGGTGTTTTCAGTGGTGCTGGGGACGGCTTTTGGTCCTCAGATCGAGATGCTGGCGCAGGCTTTGATAAAAGTCATGCCGTCGCTACTCGGTGAGGTCTACCAGAAGATGTCGGTAGACGAGCAAGCGCGTTTCGCGTCCCTGATAGCACCAATCCTGACCGGCCTGATTGCGGCCTTGTTGCAAATCGTCAGTGTGCTGAGCCTGATTATCGGGCGCTACTGGCAGGCGTTGTTGTACAACCCCGGTGGTTTCGGTCGCGAGTTTCGCGCCATCCGAATCCCGCTGGGTCCCGCGATGTTGCTGCTGGCGGGCATGGTTGTGACACCGAATTTCGGTGCCCAGATGTCCATGCTTGTGCCGTTGTGCAGCGTACCGCTGGTTTTCGCCGGGCTGGCCCTGATTCACGGGCTGGTGGCGCGAAAGCGACTGGCCAAATTCTGGCTGGTGGGGTTGTACGTCACGCTGTTGCTGTTCATGCAGCTGATCTATCCGTTGCTGGTGGTCCTGGCCATCGTCGACAGCCTGATTGATTTTCGCGGTCGTCTGGCGTCGAAAGACGCCGATAACGCGAACGGTGAAGGTTAAAAGTTAAGAGGATTTTCACATGCAACTGATCCTTCTGGAAAAAGTCACCAACCTGGGCAACCTGGGTGACAAAGTGAACGTTAAGGCTGGTTACGGTCGTAACTACCTGCTGCCTTACGGCAAAGCTACC
Organism: Pseudomonas sp. GL-RE-29; assembly: GCF_019947275.1. NCBI lineage: Bacteria > Pseudomonadati > Pseudomonadota > Gammaproteobacteria > Pseudomonadales > Pseudomonadaceae > Pseudomonas > Pseudomonas sp. GL-RE-29. Next base: position 39,086 of record NZ_JAGYGD010000024.1, on the reverse strand, counting down.
GCCGCGACCCCAGCCAACCTGGCTGCGTTCGAAGAGCGTCGTGCTGAGCTGGAAAAAGCAGCAGCAGATCGTAAATCGTCGGCTGAAAGCCGCGCTGCCCAACTGGCCGAGCTGGAAGTGACTATCACTGCCACCGCTGGTGACGAAGGCAAGCTGTTCGGTTCGATCGGTACTCACGACATCGCTGACGCACTGACCGCCTCCGGCGTTGAAGTGCAGAAGAGCGAAGTTCGTCTGCCGAACGGCACCATCCGCAACGTAGGTGAATTCGACGTAGCCGTGCACCTGCACGCCGAAGTTGAAGCCACCGTACGCGTTGTCGTGGTAGCAGCTTAAGCAGCACTTGTCGGCTGGCACCCTCGGGTGCTTGCCGGTAACATCGGGCACGATCCTGTTTACAGGTCGTGCCCTTTGTCTTTCTGGTAACACCTGTTTTCAAACCCCTGCTTTTCCTTAAAAAACCAAGTGGCCATGAACGAAATCTCCGCTCCCGAGCAATACGATCTGCAAACCGCCGCGCTGAAAGTGCCGCCGCATTCCATCGAGGCCGAACAGGCTGTACTCGGTGGTCTGATGCTGGACAACAACGCCTGGGAACGCGTGCTCGACCAAGTCTCCGACGGCGATTTCTATCGACATGACCACCGACTGATTTTCCGTGCGATCGCCAAACTGGCCGATCAGAACTCCCCGATCGACGTCGTGACCCTTGCCGAGCAATTGGACAAGGAAGGTCAGACTTCGCAAGTCGGTGGCCTCGGTTACCTTGGCGAGCTGGCGAAGAACACGCCGTCCGTCGCCAACATCAAGGCCTATGCGCAAATCGTTCGCCAGCGAGCGACGTTGCGCCAACTGATCGGCATCAGCACCGAGATCGCCGACAGCGCTTTCAACCCGGAAGGCCGTACCGCCGAGGAAATCCTCGACGAAGCCGAGCGTCAGATCTTCGCGATTGCCGAGGCCCGCCCGAAAACCGGCGGCCCGGTAGGTGTGAATGACCTGTTGACCAAGGCCATTGACCGCATCGACACCTTGTTCAACACCGACAACGCCATCACCGGCCTGTCCACCGGTTACACCGACCTCGACGAGAAAACCAGCGGCCTGCAACCGGCCGACCTGATCATCGTCGCCGGCCGTCCATCGATGGGTAAAACCACCTTCGCCATGAACCTGGTGGAAAACGCCGTACTGCGCAGCGACAAAGCGGTGTTGGTGTATTCCCTCGAGATGCCAGGTGAATCGCTGGTCATGCGTATGCTCTCCTCGTTGGGGCGGATTGATCAGACCAAGGTGCGTTCCGGCCAACTGGAAGATGACGACTGGCCGCGCCTGACCTCGGCGGTCAACCTGCTCAACGATCGCAAGCTGTTCATCGACGATACCGCCGGCATCAGCCCGTCGGAAATGCGTGCGCGTACCCGACGTCTGGCGCGGGAACACGGTGACATCGGCCTGATCATGATCGACTACCTGCAACTGATGCAGATTCCAGGATCGGGCGGCGACAACCGAACGAACGAGATTTCTGAAATCTCGCGTTCCTTGAAGGCTCTGGCCAAGGAATTCAACTGCCCGGTGGTTGCCCTGTCCCAGCTCAACCGCTCCCTGGAGCAACGACCGAACAAGCGGCCAATCAACTCCGACCTCCGGGAATCCGGAGCGATCGAGCAGGACGCCGACGTCATCATGTTTGTGTACCGCGACGAGGTGTATCACCCCGAAACCGAGCACAAAGGCATTGCCGAAATCATCATCGGCAAACAGCGGAACGGCCCGATCGGGTTTATCCGCCTGGCCTTTATCGGTAAGTACACGCGATTCGAGAACCTGGCGCCGGGTAGCTATAACTTTGATGATGACGAATGATTTATAGCACCTGATCGGGCCCCATCGCTGGCAAGCCAGCTCCCACAGGGTTCTGTGTGATACCAAAATAGCAGGTACACCATAAATCATTGTGGGAGCTGGCTTGCCAGCGATGGGGTCACCGCAATTTCCGACCACAGCCGTCGGAATTGGTCAAAATTTGTGCTATATTCCGCGCCCGCGAAATTCAATGAAAGCCAACACCGGTTATCGACATGCAAGCAGCCAAGCCGTTATTTGACTATCCCAAGTACTGGGCCGAATGTTTCGGGCCAGCGCCATTCCTGCCAATGAGCAGGGAGGAGATGGATCAGCTTGGCTGGGATTCCTGCGACATCATCATCGTCACCGGTGATGCCTACGTCGATCACCCGTCGTTCGGCATGGCAATCATCGGCCGGCTGTTGGAGTCCCAGGGCTTCCGCGTCGGGATCATTGCCCAGCCAAACTGGCAGTCCAAAGACGATTTCATGAAGCTCGGCGAGCCGAATCTGTTCTTCGGTGTCGCGGCCGGCAACATGGACTCGATGATCAACCGCTACACCGCGGACAAGAAAATCCGTTCCGACGACGCCTACACCCCGGGTGGCCTGGCGGGCAAGCGTCCGGACCGCGCAAGCCTGGTCTACAGCCAGCGCTGCAAGGAAGCCTACAAAAACGTGCCAATCGTGCTCGGTGGCATCGAAGCGTCCCTGCGCCGCATCGCTCACTACGATTACTGGCAGGATCGGGTTCGCAACTCGATCCTGATCGACGCCTGCGCCGACATCCTGCTCTACGGCAACGCCGAGCGTGCGATCGTCGAAGTCGCCCAGCGCCTGTCCTACGGCCACAAGATCGAAGACATCACCGACGTGCGCGGCACCGCGTTCATTCGTCGCGACACGCCGAAAGACTGGTACGAAGTCGATTCCACTCGCATCGACCGTCCGGGCAAGATCGACAAGATCATCAACCCGTACGTGAACACCCAGGACACTCAGGCCTGCGCGATCGAGCAGGAAAAAGGTCCGGTTGAAGATCCGCAGGAAGCCAAGGTCGTGCAAATCCTGGCCAGCCCGAAGATGACCCGCGACAAGACCGTGATTCGTCTGCCGTCGGTGGAAAAAGTCCGTGGCGACGCCGTTCTGTATGCTCACGCCAACCGCGTGCTTCACCTGGAAACCAACCCGGGCAACGCCCGTGCGCTGGTGCAGAAACATGGCGAAGTCGATGTCTGGTTCAACCCGCCACCGATTCCGATGACCACCGAAGAAATGGACTACGTGTTCGGCATGCCTTACGCGCGCATTCCGCACCCGGCGTACGGCAAGGAGAAAATTCCAGCCTACGACATGATCCGTTTCTCGGTGAACATCATGCGTGGCTGCTTCGGCGGCTGCACCTTCTGCTCGATTACCGAGCACGAAGGCCGGATCATCCAGAACCGTTCCCACGAGTCGATCATTCGCGAAATCGAAGAAATTCGTGACAAGGTCCCTGGCTTTACCGGCGTGATCTCCGACCTCGGCGGCCCGACCGCTAACATGTACCGCATCGCGTGCAAGAGCCCGGAAATCGAATCCGCGTGCCGCAAGCCATCGTGCGTGTTCCCTGGCATTTGCCCGAACCTGAACACCGACCACTCGGCGCTGATCCAGCTGTATCGCAGTGCCCGTGAATTGCCGGGTGTGAAGAAGATCCTGATTGCTTCCGGCCTGCGCTACGACCTCGCGGTCGAGTCGCCGGAGTACGTGAAAGAGCTGGTGACCCACCACGTCGGTGGCTACCTGAAGATCGCCCCGGAACACACCGAGGAAGGTCCGCTCAACCAGATGATGAAACCGGGCATCGGCAGCTATGACAAGTTCAAGCGCATGTTCGAGAAGTACTCCAAGGAAGCGGGCAAAGAGCAGTACCTGATTCCGTACTTCATCGCCGCCCACCCGGGCACCACCGATGAAGACATGATGAACCTGGCACTGTGGCTCAAGGGCAACGGTTTCCGTGCCGACCAGGTGCAGGCGTTCTACCCGTCGCCGATGGCCACCGCCACCGCGATGTACCACTCGGGCAAGAACCCGCTGCGCAAGGTGACTTACAAGTCTGACGCGGTGACCATCGTCAAGAGCGAAGAGCAGCGTCGTCTGCACAAGGCGTTCTTGCGTTATCACGACCCGAAAGGCTGGCCGATGCTGCGTGAAGCGCTGACCCGCATGGGCCGCGCCGACCTGATCGGCCCTGGCAAGAACCAGTTGATCCCGCTGCACCAGCCGTCCACCGACAGCTACCAGAGTGCCCGTCGCAAGAACTCGACGCCGGCCGGCAGCCACAAGGTTGCAGGGGAAAAGACCACCAAGATCCTGACCCAGCACACTGGCTTGCCACCGCGCGCCAGCGATGGCGGTAATCCGTGGGACAAGCGTGAACAGGCCAAGGCAGCGGCATTCGCCCGCAACCAGCAGGCGGCCAAGGATCGCAAGGATGCGGCTAAAGGCAAGGGGCCAAAGCCGACCCGCAAGCCAGTCGTGCCACGCTAAGCTGCGCTTGAGCTGAACAGAACGCCAACCTTCGGGTTGGCGTTTTGCATTTCAGGGTGAAGATCAAAAGATCGCAGCCTGCGGCAGCTCCTACAGGGAAACGCGAACTCCTGTGTAGGAGCTGCCGCAGGCTGCGATCTTTTGATCTTCGCCACATTTACGTGCAAACGATGCAAACCATTTTCCCGCCTCGCCCGATTTTGGTGCTGTACTGCCTCCAGTAACCGGAGAAAGCGCCAGCGCTGCTGGATGGCATAAGTCTTGCGCGCTTTCGAATACGCTTAGGGCTCGCAGGAGGCACGCCGTGTCGATTCATGTCGCATTGCACCACGTCACGCATTACCGCTACGACCGCGCCATCGAGCTCGGTCCGCAGATCGTTCGCCTGCGCCCGGCCGCCCACAGTCGCACGCGGATTCTGTCCTATGCGCTGAAAGTGTCGCCCGAGCAGCACTTCATCAACTGGCAGCAGGACCCGCAGGGCAATTACCTGGCGCGTCTGGTGTTCCCGGAGAAAACCAGCGAGTTGCGGATCGAAGTCGATCTGTTGGCCGAAATGGCGGTGTTCAATCCATTCGACTTCTTCCTTGAACCGTACGCCGAAAAAATCCCTTTCGCCTACGCCGCAGACGAGCGCAAGGAACTGGCGCCGTACTTGGAAACCTTGCCGCTGACGCCAAAATTCAAGGCGTATCTGGACGGTATTGATCGCACGCCGTTGCCCGCTGTGGATTTCCTCGTCGCCCTCAACCAGCGCCTGAGCGAAGACATCGGCTACCTGATCCGCATGGAACCGGGTGTGCAAACGCCCGAGCACACCCTCGAACAGGCTTCCGGCTCCTGCCGCGATTCCGCGTGGTTGCTGGTGCAACTGCTGCGCAACCTGGGTCTGGCCGCGCGATTTGTTTCCGGCTACTTGATCCAGCTGACGGCCGATGTGAAGAGCCTCGACGGACCTTCGGGTACCGAAGTCGACTTCACCGATCTGCACGCCTGGTGCGAAGTGTATTTGCCCGGCGCTGGCTGGATCGGCCTGGACGCGACGTCAGGGCTGTTTGCCGGTGAAGGACACATTCCGTTGGCCTGTAGTCCCGATCCGTCCTCAGCGGCACCCATCAGTGGCTTGGTGGAACCGTGCGAGTGCGAATTCAGCCACGAAATGTCGGTGGAGCGGATTTGGGAAGCGCCACGGGTAACCAAGCCCTACACCGAAGAGCAGTGGCTGGCGATTCAGACGCTGGGCCGGCAGATCGATGCCGACCTGCTGGAAGGTGATGTGCGCCTGACCATGGGGGGCGAGCCGACCTTCGTGTCCATCGACGACCCGGATGGTGCAGAGTGGAATACCGCTGCATTGGGCCCGGACAAACGTCGTCTGTCCGCCGAACTGTTCCAGCGCATGCGCCAGCACTACGCACCCAAGGGCCTGGTGCATTTCGGGCAGGGCAAGTGGTACCCCGGCGAGCAATTGCCGCGCTGGTCACTCAACTGCTACTGGCGCCGCGATGGCGTGCCGATCTGGCACAACGCCGCGCTGATCGCCGACGAGCAGGAAGACTACGGCGCCAATGGCGAATTGGCTGGGCGTTTCCTGGCGAGCGTTGCCGAACGCCTGAAAATTCCGACACGTTTCGTGTTCCCGGCCTACGAAGACAATTTCTATTACCTCTGGCGCGAAGGCACTTTGCCGCAGAATGTCAGCGCCGAAGACTCGCGCCTGGAAGAACCGCTCGAGCGTGCGCGTTTGCGCAAAGTCTTCAGCCAGGGCCTGGACAAAGTGATTGGCCAAGTCCTGCCGCTGGCGCGCACCGCCAAGGGTGATCAGTGGCAGAGCGGACGCTGGTATTTGCGTGACGAGCATTGCCGACTGGTGCCGGGGGATTCGCCGCTGGGCTATCGCTTGCCGCTCGGCTCGCAGCCTTGGGTGAAAGCGGCGGAGTATCCGTTCATTCATCCGCAGGACCCGAATCAGGATTTCCCGCCACTACCCGATACCGCGCAACTGCAGAGCCAAGGCACTGCTGCCCTTGTTGAGGATCGAGCTCCGAAAGTAGACGAGTCCGCCGACTGGCTGACTCGCACCGCGTTTTGCGCCGAGGCGCGCGAAGGACGGTTGTACCTGTTCATGCCGCCGCTGGAGCGGGTCGAGGACTACCTGGAACTGGTCGCTGCCATCGAAGCCACTGCCGAAGAACTGCGTTGCCCGGTTCTGCTGGAAGGCTATGAACCGCCGAGCGATCCGCGTTTGAGCAACTTCCGCGTCACGCCGGATCCGGGCGTGATTGAGGTCAACGTTCAGCCATCCGCGACGTGGGACGAGTTGGTCGAGCGCACTGAATTCCTCTACGAAGAGGCACGCCAGACGCGCCTGACCACCGAGAAATTCATGATCGACGGCCGACACACCGGCACCGGCGGAGGTAACCATTTCGTACTGGGTGGCGCGACACCGGCTGACTCACCGTTTCTGCGGCGTCCGGATTTGCTGCGCAGCCTGATCAGTTACTGGCATAACCATCCGTCGCTGTCCTATCTGTTTTCCGGATTGTTCATTGGGCCGACTTCGCAAGCGCCGCGCGTTGATGAAGCGCGCAACGATGCCTTGTATGAACTGGAAATCGCCTTCGCGCAGATGCCTGAGCCAGGCGAGGAGTGTGCGCCGTGGCTGGTCGACCGGTTGCTGCGCAATCTGTTGATCGACGTCACCGGCAACACCCACCGTGCCGAATTCTGCATCGACAAACTCTATTCGCCCGATGGAGCGACAGGTCGCCTTGGCTTGCTGGAACTGCGCGCCTTCGAAATGCCGCCCCACGCACGCATGAGCCTGGCCCAGCAGTTATTGCTGCGGGCGCTGGTGGCGCGGTTCTGGCGCGAGCCGTATGCGCCGCCAAAACTGGCGCGCTGGGGCACGGAGCTGCACGACCGCTTCCTGTTGCCGCACTTTATCGAACAGGATTTCGCCGACGTCATCGTCGATCTCAACGCCGCCGGTTATCCGGTGCGGGCCGAGTGGTTTGCGGCGCATCTGGAATTCCGTTTTCCCAAGGTCGGTGATTACGCCGTCAGTGGCGTGGCGCTGGAACTGCGTCAGGCGCTTGAGCCGTGGCATGTGCTGGGCGAGGAGGGCGCGGTCGGTGGCACGGTGCGTTACGTGGATTCGTCGCTGGAGCGCTTGCAGGTCAAGCTCACCGGTCTGGCGCCCCAGCGTTATCTGCTGACCTGCAACGGGATCCCGGTGCCGTTGCAGCCGACAGGGCGGGTTGGCGAGTTTGTCGCGGGGGTACGTTTCCGCGCGTGGCAACCGGCCAATTGTCTGCAACCGACCATCCCGGTGCATGCGCCGCTGGTGTTCGACCTGCTCGACACCTGGATGGGCCGCTCCTTGGGCGGTTGCCAGTACCACGTAGCCCACCCGGGCGGGCGCAACTATGACAGCTTGCCGGTGAACGCCAACGAGGCTGAGAGCCGGCGAATGGCGCGTTTCTTCCGGATCGGACACACGCCTGGGAAACTTCCTATACCGATTCTGGAAATTAACGACGAGCTGCCGATGACTCTCGATTTGCGACGTTTCTAAACCGTACGCGACGCTCGGATTTTTCGTATATCCGGGCGTCATGAGCCTGCGTTAGTCTGACCGTTCCTTGCTGTCTGCCGAGCTTTCCATGCCTGACCTGCTAGACCGCTACCCGCTGACAGCGGGCACCTATCATGAACTGCTCGACGACAGCGGCGCGGTACGCCCGCACTGGCGTCGATTGTTCGACCAATTGCAGCGCAGCACGCCAGCGCAACTGGTGCAGCGTCAGGCATTGTTGAGCCGGCAGATTCAGGAAAACGGCGTCACCTACAACGTCTACGCCGACCCAAAGGGCGCCGATCGCCCGTGGGAACTCGATCTGCTGCCCCATGTCATTGCGGCTGATGAATGGGACCAGTTGTCGGCGGGCATCGCCCAACGCGCTCGACTGCTCAATGCCGTGCTGGCCGACCTGTACGGGCCGCAACGCTTGATCGCTGAAGGTTTGCTGCCCGCCGAACTGGTATTTGGCCACAACAACTTCCTCTGGCCTTGTCAGGGCATCAGCCCGCCTGACGGGGCCTTCTTGCATCTATATGCCGTGGATCTGGCGCGCACCCCCGATGGTCGCTGGTGGGTGACGGCGGACCGCACGCAAGCGCCGTCCGGTGCCGGTTATGCGCTGGAAAACCGCACGATCGTGTCCCGGGCCTTCCCTGAGCTGTACCGTGACTTGAAGGTGCAGCATCTGGCCGGATTCTTCCGCACGCTTCAGGAGACGCTCGCCCGCCAGGCGCCGAGCGATGACGAAGCGCCGCTAATCGTGTTGCTGACGCCGGGACGATTCAACGAAAGCTACTTCGAACATCTCTATCTGGCGCGCCAACTCGGTTATCCCTTGGTGGAGGGCGGCGACCTTACGGTGCGCGATGCCACGGTTTACTTGAAAACCCTGAATGGCCTGCGTCGGGTCCACGCGATCATGCGCAGGCTCGACGATGACTTCTGCGATCCGCTGGAACTGCGCACTGATTCGGCCCTTGGCGTGCCGGGGCTGCTCGAAGCCGTGCGGCAGGGGCGGGTGCTGGTGGCCAATGCCCTCGGCAGCGGCGTGCTGGAGTCGCCGGGTTTGCTGGGGTTTCTGCCGAGGATCAATCAGTTTCTGTTTGGTGAAGAGCTGATCCTGCCGTCCATTGCCACGTGGTGGTGCGGTGAGGCGCCGGTTCTGGCCCAAGCCCTGGAAAAACTGCCGGAACTGCTGATAAAACCAGCGTTTCCGTCCCAGAGCTTCGCTCCGGTTTTTGGCCGGGACTTGAGTGAAAAACAGCGTCAGGCGCTTGCCGAGCGCATGCAGGCGCGGCCTTACGCTTATGTTGCGCAAGAACTCGCGCAGTTGTCCCAAGCGCCAATTTGGCAAGCCGAGGACGGTCAGTTGCAACCCCGGGCCATCGGCATGCGGGTGTATGCGGTGGCCAGTCGCGACGGCTATCGAGTCCTGCCCGGTGGCTTGACTCGTGTCGCCGCCGAGGCTGATGCCGAAGTGGTGTCGATGCAGCGCGGCGGCGCAAGCAAGGACACCTGGGTGCTGGGTGACCGACCACCGAGCGGCGAACAATGGAAAGCCCAGCGCAACATTGGCGTGCATGATCTGGTTCGACGCGATCCCTATCTGCCGTCACGTGTGGTGGAAAATTTGTATTGGTTCGGCCGTTACTGCGAGCGCTGCGATGACAGCGCGAGGTTGCTGCGGATCATGCTGGCGCGCTATGTCGACGGCGATGACCCGCAGGCGCTGGACGCTGCGGTCAATCTTGGCGAGCGGCTAAATCTGTTGCCTGAAGAAGGTGAACTGTCTGAGCGGTTATTGGCCGCAATCCTCGGCGATGACTGGCCATTCAGCCTGCGTTCCAACCTGCAACGGTTGCAATGGGCGGCGTCGCAGGTGCGCGGCAAGCTCTCGCGGGAAAACTGGCAGGCGCTGGTGGAGTTGCAGCGCGAAGCGATGGAGCTGGAAACCGAAGAACCGGACTTCGGTGAGTTGCTGGACTTCCTCAATCGGTTGGTGATGTCCCTGGCGGCACTGTCCGGGTTTGCCCTGGATGACATGACCCGGGACGAAGGCTGGCGCTTTTTGATGATCGGCCGGCGGATCGAGCGTCTGCAATTCCTCAGTGGCAGTCTGGCGGCGTTCCTGCGTGGTACCGGGGCTTTCGATCAGGCTGGGTTGGAATGGCTATTGGAACTGGGCAACAGCAGCATCACTTACCGCTCGCGTTACCTCGCGGTGGCGCAATTGATCCCGGTGCTTGATCTGTTGTTGCTCGATGAACAGAACCCGCACGCGGTGCTGTTCCAGTTGAAACTGGTGACTCGTTCGCTCAAACGCCTGTGCGACGACTTTGGCGCACCTCGCGAGGCAGGCCTGCCGCAGTTGGTGGAGCGCTTGGCGCGCTTCGATCTGGGCTGCCTGGAAAATCCGTTGTTTGGCGCTGCCAGCGTGCGTGCCGCCATCGAGGGCTTGGCCGGTCTGCTGCAAGAGATTGCCGATGCCAGCGGGCAAGTCTCGGATCGTCTGGCCTTGCGACACTTCGCCCATGTCGATGATGTCAGCCAGCGCACGGTGTCCGTCTGATGAGCGCCCGATACCAGATTTTCCACGACACCCATTATCACTACGACAGCCCGGTGTCTTTGGCCCAGCAACTGGCGCACCTGTGGCCGCGCTCATGCACTTGGCAGCGCTGCACCGCTCAGCAATTGCAGATCAGCCCCGAGCCGACATCACGCCGCGATGAACTGGATGTCTTCGGCAATCCGCTGACTCGCCTGGCGTTCGAGCGTCCGCATGATGAACTGCTGGTCAACGCCAGCCTGACGATCGAAGTGTTGCCCCGACCTGTGCCGGACTTCAAATTGTCTCCGGCATGGGAAGACACTCGCAGCGCGCTGACCTATAGCAGCCAACCGCTTTCGCCCGATTTGCTCGAAGCGTGCCGTTACCGGTTCGAATCGCCTTATGTGCATTTGAAACGCAACTTCGTCGAATTTTCCGAGAGCTGCTTTCCGCCGGGCCGGCCGTTACTGCTTGGCGTTCAGGCCTTGATGGAAAAGATCTTCAGTGAATTCACCTTCGATGCCGAAGCGACGCAAGTGGCGACTCCACTGGTGGAAGTGCTGGAGCGTCGGCGCGGGGTCTGTCAGGACTTTGCGCACCTGATGCTCGCTTGTGTGCGCTCCCGTGGGCTGGCGGCGAGGTACATCAGTGGTTATCTGCTGACGCAGCCCCCACCGGGCCAGCCACGATTGATCGGCGCCGATGCGTCCCATGCCTGGGTGTCGGTGTACTGCCCGGTGCTGGGCTGGGTCGATTTCGATCCGACCAACAATGTGCAGCCGGCGTTGGAACACATCACTTTGGCCTGGGGGCGGGATTTTTCCGATGTGTCGCCGCTACGCGGGGTGATTCTGGGCGGCGGCAATCACGACCCGGAAGTCAGCGTCACCGTAATGCCATTGGAGTAACGAAGATCAACTGTAGGAGCGAGCCTGCTCGCGATGGTCGTTAACGAAAACGCGGGCAGCCTGATACCCCTTGGCGCTCTCAGGTTCATCGCGAGCAGGCTCGCTCCTACAGGGGAATGTGTGGGCATTTCAGGTTGGCCTGTAAGGGTCAGCAAAGGTACTGCTGACCCTGTACACAGATCCGGTGGGCCTGATCAGATCATCCGGCCCGGAGGGTCTCAGGCGTCGGGCGCCTGATCTTTCGGTGCATCAACATCATCTTCTGCTGCCACTTCACCATCAGGGTTCAGTGCTGCTTCTTCAGCTGTAGCTTTCTTGCGCTGAAGCTTTTCCTCTTTCTTCTGCTCCTTGGCCAAGTCACGCTGACGTTTGGCGAAGGAATAATTGGGTTTAGCCATGGGCGATCCTCTGGGGTCGAAGGTGAGGTTGAGCGGCGCGTATTCTGCCCTGTATCGGTGCCGAATCGTTAGTCGGGTTTTTGCTCGACCCATTTCGGCAGCACTGTCGGTTGCCAGCTATCAAGGGCGTCGAGCAGAATTTGCGGCGATTCGCTCACCTGCAGCATGTCACGGTGCGCGGCGCGAACGAAGCCTTCGCCGACGATGTGATCAAGAAAACCGGTGAGTTTGCTGTAAAAACCATTCACTTCCAGCAATCCCAGTGGTTTGCCGTGGTAGCCGAGCTGGCCCCAGGTCCAGACTTCGAACAGCTCTTCGAGCGTGCCCAAGCCACCGGGCAGGGCGATGAACGCGTCGCTGAGTTCGGCCATCCGCGCCTTGCGCGCGTGCATGCCGTCGACCACTTCCAGGCGAGTCAGGCCTTTGTGGCCGATTTCCTTGTCCATGAGGCTTTGCGGAATGATCCCAACCACTTCACCGCCAGCCGCCAGGGCCGCATCAGCGACGATGCCCATCAGGCCTACGGCGCCACCGCCATAAACCAGGGTCAACTGGCGTTCGGCCAACGCTTGGCCCAAGGCTACGGCCGCTTCACGATAAGCGGGGTTGGTGCCAGTGCTGGCACCACAAAATACACAAACGGATGCTAAAGACATGCCTTCCTCCATGGTCGATCAGGACCACAGAGTAAAGGCAGGCGCGCGCCGCTCCAAGGGCTAGACTTCGCGTTTGGGCGTTTCGTAGGTTCCGCTGGCGCCACAGGCGTAGGCGGCGAGCAAGCTGCACAACAGGCTATTGATGGACATGACAGACGCTCCGGCAAGTGATGATGGCCTGATCTTAGGCCCGGGCCAGACGTCTGGCTGGTAGATTCTTTCGATGGATGCCATAGCCCGAAAGTTGTATACAATTTTTGATTCAAGTCATAGGAACTTGCGAAGTTTTCAGGCAGTCTTCTGTCCATTCGCATTTCTGCTAACCCTGCCTTGGAGATTCACCATGTTTGCCAAACTTGTTGCGGTATCCCTGTTGACGCTGGCCAGCAGCCAATTGATGGCTGCAGAGTGCAAAACCACTATCGATTCCACTGATCAAATGTCCTTCAACACCAAGGCCATTGAAATCGACAAGAGCTGCAAAACCTTCACCGTCGAACTGACCCACTCCGGCAACTTGCCGAAAAACGTCATGGGCCATAACTGGGTGTTGAGCAAAGAAGCGGACATGCAGCCAATCGCTACCGACGGCCTGAGCGCCGGCATCGACAAGCAGTACCTGAAAGAAGGCGATGCCCGCGTGATCGCGCACACCAAGGTTATCGGCGCCAAGGAAACCGACTCGGTGACCTTCGATGTGTCGAAGCTTGATGCCAACGAAAAATACGGTTTCTTCTGCTCGTTCCCGGGCCACATCTCGATGATGAAAGGTACGGTTACGCTGAAGTAATCGAGCCCATAAAAAAAGCGTCCGCATTGGACGCTTTTTTTGTGCCTGGCGTTTGACCGCATCCTCGTTCATCGCCAGCAAGCCGGCTCCTACAGGTTCAGTGCCGCTTCCGTAGGAGCCGGCTTGCTGGCGATGGCGTCGGTTCAAACGCCACTTTACTCACGGCGCAAACGGCATCACACGTTTGTGGTGGGTTTTGTTGTACGTGCTGACGATGATCTTGAACGCTTCCTCGCGCACCGGCTCGCCGTGCAGGAAGGCATCGATTTCGGCATAGGTCACGCCATGGGACGCTTCGTCCGGTTTGCCCGGAGACAAGTCTTCCAGGTCAGCAGTCGGAATTTTTTCCACCAGCGATTCCGGCGCGCCGAAGCTGCGGGCGATGGCCCGGACCTGGTTTTTCACCAGCCCGCTGAGTGGTGCCAGGTCGCAGGCGCCGTCACCAAACTTGGTGAAGAAACCCATCACCGCTTCCGCCGCGTGGTCGGTTCCGATCACCAGGCCGTGGGCAGCGCCGGCGATGGTGTACTGGGCCACCATGCGCATCCGCGCCTTGGTGTTTCCGAGCACGAAGTCTACCGAGACCGCTTGCTTGCCTTCGAACGCCGCGACTTCACTGGCCAGGGATTTGACCGCCGGGCCGATGTTCACCGTGTGGCGCTCGTCCGGTGCGATGAAATCCACCGAGGCCTGGGCGTCGTGTTCGTCAAATTGAGTCTCGTACGGCAGGCGCACGGCGATGAACTTATAGCTCGTGTCACCCGTACGCTGGCGCAGTTCACGCATGGCGCGCTGGGCCAGCAGGCCTGCGGTCAGGGAGTCGACGCCACCACTGATGCCCAGCACCAGGGTCTTGAGCCCGGAATTGACCAGGCAATCCTGAATAAAAGTGATCCGGCGGGCGACTTCAGCTTCGAGGGCGGCTTCGTCGGCGAATGGCGGCTGGACCTTGAGCTGTTCAGCAATCTCACGCTGTACGGCTTGCATGAATTCACTCCTTGCTAGATGGGCTTGATGCGCTGGAAAGGGCGGCAGGTACTTGGAAAACGTGTCGCAAATAGGCGACGAAATTCGGGTCTTTGCAGTGAGTCTTGCCAGGCTCATCGGAGATCTTCGCCACCGGTTGGCCGTTGCAGGCGGTCATTTTAAGCACGATGCTCATCGGTTCGACACCCGGAATGTCACACGTCAGGTTGGTGCCGATACCGAAGCTGACATTGATCCGCCCCCGCAGCGCCCGGAATATCTCCAGGGACTTGGGCAGCGTGAGGCTGTCGGAGAAGGTCAGCGTCTTGCTCATCGGGTCGATACCGAGCCGGTGATAGTGCGCGATGGCTTTTTCAGCCCAAACCACCGGGTCGCCCGAGTCGTGGCGCAAACCGTCGAAAAGCTTGGCGAAAAACAGGTCGAAATCGCCGAGAAAGGCATCCATGGTGATGCAGTCGGTCAGGGCAATCCCCAGCAGGCCACGGTATTCGCGGACCCAGCAATCGAGGGCGGCAATCTGGCTGTCGATCAGCCGCGGGCCGAGTTGCTGGTGGGCCATGATCCATTCGTGGGCCATGGTGCCCAAGGGTTTCATGTCCAGCTCGCGAGACAGATGCACGTTGCTGGTGCCGACGAAGCGCCCAGGGAAATCGTGCTTGAGCACGTTCACCACTTCTTCCTGCACACGGTACGAAAAGCGACGACGGGTGCCGAAATCGGCTACCTGCAATTCGGACAATTCGTCGCTGCTGGCGTTGGCGGTCAGCCAGTCGAACTTGCGATAGAGCTGTTCACGCGCCTGTTCCAGGACAATTTCCCGGTAGCGATAGCGGTTACGCACTTCACTGACGATCGCCAGCATCGGCACTTCGAACAGGATCACATGCAGCCACGGGCCACGCAGGCGGATGAACAATTCGCCGTTTTCGATGCCGGTCTGGACGTAGCGCAAGTTGAAACGAAACAGTCCGAGAAAACGCAGGAAATCCGGTTTCAGGAAGGTGATGCGCTCCAGAAAACTCAACTGATCGGCGCTCAGGCTCAACTCGGCCAGGCGCTCGAACTGGTAACGAATCTCCGCCAGGTACGGGCGCAGATCTTCACTGTTTCGGCAACGAAACTCCCATTCGACTTCCACGTTCGGGTAGTTGTGCAGCACCGCCTGCATCATCGTCAGTTTGTAGAAGTCGGTGTCGAGCAGGTTCTGCACGATGCGATCGGCAAACACGCTCTCGCTCATAACGGGATTCTCCACATTGAATACAGATAGTGGCGCATATCGGCGGAGGGAATTGCCAGCAATTTTTTGGACACCAGATCTCCTGTGGCGAGGGAGCTTGCTCCCGCTGGGGTGCGCAGCGCCCCTAATAACAGACGATGTGTTCGATCTGGATGAATTCGTTATCCGTTCCGCGGCTGCTTCGCACCCGAGCGGGAGCAAGCTCCCTCGCCACAGGGTTTGTGCCTGGCCACAGATTGATGTGCCGGCCTAAGGTTGTGGAGTGTCCGGACTATCAATCTGCTCCAACATCCACTTCACAAAATCCCGCACCTTTGGCACTTCCGCCGAGTGCTCCGGGTACGCCAGGTAATAGGCATCCGTACTCGGCATTGCATGCTGCCAGGGAATGACCAGTTTGCCGTCGGCCAGTTCCTCTTCCACCAGAAAGCGCGGCAACAAGGCCACGCCGCAGCCGACCTGTGCCGCGCGGATGCACATATAGAAGGTTTCGAAGCGCGGGCCGTGGTAGCTGTGTTCGGTGTGGTAGCCCTGACTGTCGAACCAGTCATGCCAGGCTTGGGGGCGGGAAGCGTTTTGCAACAGGACCAGGTCGGTGAGTTGCGTCGGGTCGGTGAATGGCGTGTCGGGCAGGCTGCCGGGGGCACAGACCGGCACCAGCTCTTCGCCGAACAGCTTCAGGCATTCGGTGCCGGGCCGAGAGCCTTGGCCGAAATAGAACGCCAGGTCGCTGCGCCCTTGCAGCAGGTCGTCGGCTTCCTGCTCGCTGCACAGGTCCAGATGAATCGACGGATGACGCAGGCGCCAGCCTTTCAGGCGCGGCACCAGCCAGCGTGCGCCGAAGGTCGGTGGCGTCGAGACGCGCAGGACTTCGGTTTCGCCGCCGTAGGAACGCAGGTAATGGGTCGACATCTCGACCTGCGTGAGGATTTTTCGTACTTCGACCAGGTACAAATCCCCCGCAGGGGTCATTTGCAGGCGTCGGCGCACCCGGCGAAACAACAAGTGTTGCAACAGTTCTTCCAGTTGCGCGACCTGTTTGCTGACCGCGCTCTGGGTCAGGTTCAGCTCTTCGGCGGCCCGGGTGAAGCTCAAATGCCGGGTCACGGCTTCGAAACACTGCAACGCAGCGATCGATGGCAAATAGCGTTTGTTCAGCATGGGCGGTCCTTTGTTCTTGTCTCTTTATTGCCAGCAATGCACAGCATGAATAAACGGAATGATATCTCTCTTAAAGGTCGTTTGTTGAGTAACCTCCGGGGAGCTAAAACTACAGGCCTGATCAGCCGTGATTTTCCGGCTGCACCCGTTCCGTTTTTTGCTTGAGGAGTAACCCATGGTTGCCGCATTGCTTGATCGTCTTGGCGTGAACCCGGCCCTGTACCAGAACGGCAAAGTGCCGGTGCATTCGCCTATTGATGGCAGTCGCATCGCCGCTGTTAACTGGGAAGGCGCCGCTGAAGTCGAGCAGCACATCAGTCGCGCAGATCATGCGTTCGAGCTGTGGCGCAAGGTTCCGGCGCCGCGCCGTGGCGAACTGGTGCGTCAACTGGGCGACATCCTGCGTGAATACAAGGCCGATCTCGGCGAGCTGGTTTCCTGGGAAGCCGGCAAGATCACTCAGGAAGGCCTGGGTGAAGTTCAGGAAATGATCGACATCTGCGATTTCGCCGTCGGCCTGTCCCGCCAGTTATACGGTTTGACCATCGCCTCCGAGCGTCCTGGCCACCACATGCGCGAAACCTGGCATCCGCTGGGCGTCGTTGGTGTGATCAGCGCCTTCAACTTCCCGGTGGCAGTCTGGGCCTGGAATGCCACGTTGGCGCTGGTTTGCGGCAACCCGGTGATCTGGAAACCGTCGGAAAAAACCCCGCTGACCGCGCTGGCCTGCCAGGCACTGTTCGACCGCGTGCTGAAGAATTTCAGCGATGCGCCACCGCACCTGAGCCAAGTCATCATCGGCGGTCGCGATGCTGGCGAAGCCCTGGTCGATGATCCGCGTGTCGCGCTGGTCAGCGCCACTGGCAGCACCCGCATGGGCCGTGAAGTGGCGCCGAAAATCGCCGCACGTTTCGCCCGCAGCATTCTGGAACTGGGCGGCAACAACGCGATGATCCTCGGCCCAAGCGCCGATCTGGACATGGCCGTTCGCGCCATCCTGTTCAGCGCCGTCGGCACTGCCGGTCAGCGTTGCACCACTTTGCGTCGCTTGATTGCCCACGAATCGGTCAAGGAAGAGATTGTCACCCGCCTGAAAGCCGCGTACTCCAAAGTCCGCATCGGCCATCCGCTGGAAGGCAACCTGATCGGTCCGCTGATCGACAAGCAAAGCTTTGAGAACATGCAGGACGCCCTGGAACAGGCCCTGAGCGAAGGCGGCAAGGTGTTCGGCGGCAAGCGTCAGCTGGAAGACAAATTCCCTAACGCTTACTACGTGTCGCCGGCCATCGTTGAAATGCCGGAGCAGAGCGATGTGGTCTGCCACGAAACCTTCGCGCCGATCCTGTACGTGGTCGGTTACAGCGATTTCCAGGAAGCCCTGCGTTTGAACAATGCTGTACCGCAAGGTCTGTCCTCGTGCATCTTCACCACCGACGTGCGTGAAGCCGAGCAGTTCATGTCGGCGGTGGGCAGCGATTGCGGCATCGCCAACGTCAACATCGGCCCGAGCGGCGCGGAAATCGGCGGCGCGTTCGGCGGCGAGAAAGAAACCGGCGGCGGTCGTGAGTCCGGTTCCGATGCATGGCGCGGCTACATGCGCCGCCAGACCAACACCGTGAACTATTCGTTGGAGTTGCCGTTGGCTCAAGGGATCACGTTCGACTAAGTAATGGTGGTGGGCTTGAAAAGATCGCAGCCTTCGGCAGCTCCTACAGGATCGCGCCTGGCTGCGGTTCTGTAGGAGCTGCCGGAGGCTGCGATCTTTTTGGTGGCTGGTTAGGTTTCTGTTGGAGTCTGGCAATGCCGTTACGCGAAGAGTGTCTGTGGGAAAAACTGACGCCGCAAAGGCCCGACAACGCGGCGCTCAAGGGTGAAGTAAAAGTCGATGTCTGCGTCATCGGCGCCGGGTTCACCGGGCTGTCGGCGGCGGTGCATTTGCTGGAACAGGGCAAGACCGTTTGTGTGCTGGAAGCCCATCGCGCCGGGCATGGCGGTTCGGGGCGCAACGTCGGTTTGGTCAACGCGGGAATGTGGATTCCGCCGGACGAAATCGAAGCCGGGTTCGGCGAAGAAGTCGGCAGTCAGCTCAATCGCATGCTGGGTGCGGCTCCGTCCCTGGTTTTCAGCCTTGTGGATAAGTACAACATTGATTGCCAGCTGCGTCGCGAAGGCACGCTGCACATGGCGCACAATGCCCGTGGCGAAGCGGATCTGCGCAGTCGTGAACAACAATGGAAGCGCCGTGGTGCGCCGGTTGAATTGCTGACCGGCCAGGCCTGCGAACAAGCCACGGGCACCAAGAAAATCGCCGCCGCACTGCTCGATCGCCGTGCTGGCACGATCAATCCGATGGCTTACACCACGGGGCTGGCCAAAGCGGCCATCGGCCTCGGCGGTCAACTATTCGATCATTCCCCGGTAACCCGACTCGAACGTCAGGGCCAACGCTGGTCGGTGCAAACCGCGCAGGGCTCGGTACTGGCCGAGCAAGTGGTGATCGCTTCCAACGCTTATACCGAAGGCGACTGGACCGAGTTGCGACGCAATTTCTTCCCCGGTTATTACTACCAAGTGGCCTCAGTCCCTCTGACCGAAGACGCCGCGCAGCAAATTCTGCCGGGCGGCCAGGGTTCCTGGGACACCCGTCAGGTGCTCAGCAGTATTCGTCGGGACAAGGATGGTCGTCTGTTGCTCGGCAGTCTGGGTAACGGTAATCAGAAACCGACGTGGTTCCTCAAGGCATGGGCTGATCGAGTCCAGCAGCACTACTTCCCCTATCTAAAACCGGTGGAGTGGGAGTGCACATGGACCGGTTGCATTGCCTTCACGCCCGATCATTTGATGCGTCTGTTCGAACCGGCGCCCGGTCTAGTGGCAGTCACCGGTTATAACGGTCGGGGCGTGACCACGGGTACGGTGGTTGGCAAAGCCTTTGCCGATTATTTGTGTAACGGAAATCCTCAGGCGCTACCTATTCCATTCGCACCCATGCAGCCATTGGCCGGAGTGGGCTTGCGCAGCTGTTTGTACGAGGCGGGGTTTTCGCTGTATCACGCAGGCCAGTGCCTGCGGATCGTGATTTGATTGTAGAAATTTGTTGCTGGAAGCGGCGCTTTTTGGCTTGGCGACTAGCCTGTAGTGGTGCGGGTTGTAGCAGTTGCGCACCAGTAGTGTGCAGTTAGGTGACGCACGTTGTTACAGGCTGGTTGCACGCTGTTTGGTGTCGCGGTTGCAATGATGGCGCGGTCGGGTTGCGCCTCAAAAAAATATTGGTTTCACCTTCAGCGGTTTAGACGGTTGCACGCTCAATGAAAATGGGCCCGAAACAGTCGAAATAACAATAAAGCAGCGACTTTTTTCAGAATAAAAAACCGATGGCACAACACTTGCTCTGAGCATTCAGTGAAGTCGCAGTGCCAATTAAAAAAAAACCTTGGAGCACCACCTCATGTCCCAGACGTTTTACAAGAAAGGCTTTCTGGCCCTCGCAGTGGCAACTGCGTTGGGTGTTTCTGCGTTTGCTCAGGCTGACATCAAGATCGGCGTAGCGGGTCCAATGACGGGCGCCAACGCGGCATTTGGCGAGCAGTACATGAAGGGTGCACAGGCAGCAGCCGATGCGGTCAACGCAGCGGGCGGCGTGAACGGGGAAAAAATCGTACTGGTCAAGGGCGATGACGCCTGCGAACCGAAACAGGCTGTGACGGTCGCCAAGGACCTGACCAACCAGAAAGTCGCTGGCGTGGTCGGTCACTTCTGCTCCTCGTCGACCATCCCGGCGTCGGAGATCTACGACGAAGCGGGCATCATCGCCATCACGCCAGGTTCCACCAACCCGGCAGTGACCGAGCGTGGCCTGAGCGCCATGTTCCGTATGTGCGGTCGTGACGACCAGCAAGGCATCGTGGCCGGCGACTACATCGTCGACGTGCTCAAGGGCAAGAAGGTTGTCGTGCTGCATGACAAGGACACCTACGGCCAAGGTCTGGCGGATGCCACCAAGGCGCAACTGGTCAAGCGCGGCGTAACGCCGGTGCTGTATGAAGGCCTGACCCGTGGCGAGAAAGACTTCAGCACCATCGTCACCAAGATCCGCGGCGCTGGCGCCGATGTCGTTTACTTCGGCGGTCTGCACCCGGAAGCCGGTCCGCTGGTTCGCCAGCTGCGTGAACAAGGCCTGAAAGACGTCAAGTTCATGTCCGATGACGGCATCGTGACCGACGAACTGGTGACCACCGCTGGCGGTCCGCAATTCGTCGACGGCGTGCTGATGACCTTCGGCGCCGACCCACGCCTGCTGCCAGACAGCAAGGCCGTGGTAGACGCCTTCCGCAAGGCCGGTACCGAGCCTGAAGGCTACACCCTGTACGCCTACGCTTCGGTCCAGACCCTGGCTGCAGCTTTCAACGGTGCCAAGTCCAACAAGGGCGAAGAAGCGGCTGCCTGGCTGAAGAAAAACCCGGTCAAGACCGTCATGGGCGAGAAGACCTGGGACAGCAAGGGTGACCTGAAAGTCTCCGACTACGTGGTTTACCAGTGGGACAAGGACGGCAAATACCACCAGCTGGAAAAACAGAAGTAAGGGCTGTTCCGATTACTTGAACCCACAGATCCCATGTGGGAGCGGGCTTGCCCGCGATGGCGGACTGGCAGGAGACAATTTCGTCGAATGTTCAACCGCTATCGCTGGCAAGCCAGCTCCCACAGGGGGCGGTGTGGGCCAGGTTGATCGTGATTGACATTGCTCCGACGTAAATCTGTATTTTCCTTAGAGGAACCGCACACCCCCAGGTGTGCAGGTTCTCATTGCGTGAGATTGCGTTATGGATGGTATTTTCCTGCAGCAACTGGTCAACGGCCTGACCCTCGGGTCGGTCTATGGCCTGATCGCCATCGGCTACACAATGGTCTATGGCATCATCGGCATGATCAACTTCGCCCACGGCGAGGTTTACATGATTTCCGCTTACCTCGCGGCGATCAGTCTGGCTCTGCTGGCATACTTCGGTATTGAATCCTTCCCGCTGTTGATGCTCGGAACACTGATCTTCACTATCGTCGTCACGGCGGTGTATGGCTGGGTCATCGAGCGTGTCGCCTACAAACCCCTGCGTAACTCCACCCGACTGGCACCGCTGATCAGCGCCATCGGTATTTCGCTGATCCTGCAAAACTATGCACAGATCGCCCAAGGCGCGAAGCAACAAGGTGTGCCTACCTTGCTGACCGGTGCCTGGCGCGTCGAGATCGGCACAGGTTTCGTGCAGTTGACCTACACCAAGGTCTTCATTCTGGTCGCCGCGTTTGTCGGGATGGCCGCGCTGACCTACATCATCAAGTACACCAAGCTCGGCCGCATGTGCCGTGCAACCCAGCAAGACCGCAAGATGGCTTCGATCCTGGGGATCAACACCGACCGGGTGATTTCCTATGTGTTCATCATCGGTGCAGCGATGGCGGCCCTGGCCGGCGTGCTGATCACCATGAACTACGGCACATTCGACTTCTATGCCGGCTTCATCATCGGGATCAAGGCGTTCACCGCCGCGGTACTCGGCGGGATCGGCTCGCTGCCTGGCGCCATGCTCGGCGGGATCATCCTCGGGATTTCCGAGTCGCTGTTCTCTGGTCTGGTCAACTCGGACTACAAAGACGTTTTCAGCTTCTCGCTGCTGGTTCTCGTTCTGGTCTTTCGGCCTCAAGGCCTGCTCGGCCGTCCTCTTGTGTCGAAGGTGTAAGCGATGTCTTCAACCACTAAAAAAACCATTGATCTCAAAAAAAGTCTGGTTGATGCGATTCTTGCCGGCCTCATTGCCCTGATCGTGTTCGGGCCGATTGTCGGCGTCGTCCTCGATGGCTATGGCTTCAACCTGGAAACCTCCCGGGTGGCATGGATCGTCGCCATCGTCATGGCCGGTCGTTTTGCCCTGAGCATGTTCCTGCAAACCCCCAAGGGCCTGAGGATCCTCGAGGGTTTTGAATCCACCGGTTCCGGGGTTCATGTTCTGGCGCCCGATTACAAATCCCGCCTGCGCTGGATCATCCCGCTGATGATCGTCATCGCCGTGGTGTTCCCGTTCTTCTCCAACTCGTACCTGCTGGGCGTGGTCATCCTCGGGCTTATCTACGTACTGCTGGGTCTGGGGCTGAACATCGTGGTTGGCCTGGCCGGCCTGCTCGACCTCGGTTACGTGGCGTTCTACGCCATTGGCGCCTACGGTCTGGCACTCGGTTATCAATACCTTGGGCTGGGCTTCTGGACGGTGCTGCCATTGGCCGCGATTACTGCCGGGCTGGCTGGTTGCATCCTCGGTTTTCCGGTGCTGCGACTGCACGGTGATTACCTGGCGATCGTGACCCTGGGCTTCGGTGAAATCATCCGCCTGATCCTCAACAACTGGCTGTCCCTGACTGGTGGCCCGAACGGTATGCCAGCCCCATTGCCGACCTTCTTCGGCCTGGAGTTCGGCAAAAGAGCGAAGGATGGCGGCGTGCCGTTCCATGAGTTCTTCGGCATCGCCTACAACCCGGACGTGAAGTACTACTTCATCTACGCGGTGTTGTTCCTGGTGGTGTTGGCCGTGCTGTACATCAAGCATCGTCTGGTGAAGATGCCGGTCGGTCGTGCCTGGGAAGCGTTGCGTGAAGACGAAATCGCCTGCCGGTCCATGGGCCTGAACCACGTACTGGTCAAACTCTCGGCATTCACCATCGGCGCCTCGACGGCTGGCCTGGCCGGTGTGTTCTTCGCCACCTACCAAGGCTTCGTCAACCCGACCTCTTTCACCTTCTTCGAATCGGCCCTGATCCTCGCCATCGTGGTACTTGGCGGCATGGGCTCGACCATCGGCGTGGTGATTGCGGCGTTCGTACTGACCGTGGCCCCGGAACTGCTGCGTGGCTTCGCCGAATACCGCGTACTGCTGTTCGGCATCCTGATGGTGTTGATGATGATCTGGCGACCGCGCGGCCTGATTCGGATCAGCCGTACCGGTGTGACCCCGCGTAAAGGAGTAGCGCCATGAGCGAAGTCGTACTCTCCGTAGAGAAGCTGATGATGCACTTCGGCGGCATCAAGGCGCTCAATGATGTGAGCATGAAGGTCAAGCGCAACTCGATCTTCGCCCTGATCGGCCCCAACGGCGCCGGCAAGACCACCGTGTTCAACTGCCTGACCGGGTTTTACAAGGCCTCCGGCGGCAAGATTGAACTCAATGTGCGCGGGCAACAGACCAACGTCATCCAGTTGCTGGGGGAATCGTTCAAGCCGACCGATTTCGTCTCGCCAAAAAACTTCATCACCCGGCTGCGCTACAAGATGTTTGGCGGCACCCACCTGGTCAACCGTGCCGGGCTGGCGCGGACTTTCCAGAACATTCGCCTGTTCAAGGAAATGTCGGTGCTGGAAAACCTGCTGGTTGCCCAGCACATGTGGGTCAACCGCAGCATGCTGGCCGGCATCCTCAACACCAAGGGCTACCGCAAGGCTGAAAGCGATGCGCTGGACCACGCGTTCTACTGGCTGGAAGTGGTGGACCTGGTGGACTGCGCCAACCGTCTGGCCGGTGAACTGTCCTACGGTCAGCAACGTCGCCTGGAGATTTCCCGGGCCATGTGCACCCGTCCGCAGATCATCTGCCTCGACGAACCGGCCGCCGGCCTCAACCCTCAGGAAACCGAAGCGCTGAGCGCGATGATCCGGCTGCTGCGCGACGAGCACGATCTGACCGTGGTGCTGATCGAACACGACATGGGCATGGTAATGAGTATTTCCGACCACATCGTGGTGCTGGACCACGGCATCGTCATCGCCGAGGGCGGCCCCGACGACATCCGCAACGACCCGAAAGTGATTGCCGCGTACCTGGGCGCCGATGAAGAGGAGCTCGTATGACTAACGGTGCCATCCTCGAACTCAAGGAGCTGGACGTGTTTTACGGGCCGATCCAGGCCCTGAAGAAAGTCTCGTTGCACATCAATGAAGGTGAAACCGTCAGCCTTATCGGCTCCAACGGTGCCGGCAAGTCGACCCTGCTGATGTCGATTTTCGGCCAGCCACGGGCGGCGAACGGGCAGATTCTCTATCAAGGTGTGGATATCACTCACAAGTCGTCCCACTACATCGCGTCCAACGGCATCGCGCAATCGCCGGAAGGGCGGCGGGTATTCCCCGACATGACCGTTGAGGAAAACCTGCTGATGGGCACCATCCCGATCGGTGACAAGTACGCCAAGGAAGACATGCAGCGCATGTTCGAGCTGTTCCCGCGGCTCGAAGAGCGGCGTACACAACGGGCGATGACCATGTCTGGCGGCGAACAGCAAATGCTCGCCATTGCGCGGGCGTTGATGAGTCGGCCGAAACTGCTGTTGCTTGATGAGCCGAGCCTGGGGTTGGCGCCCATCGTGGTGAAACAGATTTTCGCCACCCTGCGGGAATTGGCCAAGACCGGCATGACCATCTTCCTGGTGGAGCAGAACGCCAACCACGCCCTTCGGTTGTCGGATCGGGCGTACGTGATGGTCAACGGCGAAATTCGCATGACCGGCACGGGCAAGGAGCTGCTGGTTAACGAGGATGTGCGAAACGCCTATCTCGGCGGGCACTAATCCTTAGCGTCGAATGAAAACGCCCTGACAAAATCAGGGCGTTTTTTTATGCCCACTAAACCCCTGTAGGAGCTGACGAGAGAAACGAGGCTGCGATCTTTTGATCTTGTTTTTCAAGAATCAAAATCAAAAGATCGCAGCCTGCGGCAGCTCCTACACGGGACGGTGAATTGTGGTAAGGCGAAATTGTGGAAAACAAAATTGACGACCTCCCAAAGCGCGACATAAAGCCGCTGCAAATAGTTGTTTTGTCACGGTTTTGACTTGTCCCCGTTTGCTGTGGAGCTGACTGTGAATAACGTGGGAGTAGCTGGCTGAAGGCCTTTGAAACCGTGGCTTGCAGCGTTGCGGTTGTTTTTTGATCAGGCGTTTTTACGAAGCCATAAGGCAGCTTTGTCAACCTTTTTGTTAGAGGCGAAACGGCGAAGAATCCACTTGAATGGGCCTGTGGATAAGTCTGTGGTTAAACTCTGGAAAGACTCGGCTAAAGGCCGTCGTTACTGGCTTGGCGCCATCGTCGGATTGACCGCCCGGTCGGAAAAATGGCCATGGGCTACACAGCAGGCCAATTGGGGTCAAGCAAAAAAATTTCAAAATCCCTCGCTAAGCCTTGTGGACAGCGGCTTGCAGCTTTTCTACTTGCCCCCGGAAACTGTGGACCGGCCTGTGGATAAGGTGCGTGCATATGGCTACAGACCGCGGCTTATATGGCTTTCCTGCTGTTGATCGTTTTTTGAGCAGAATCGCAACAGGGGAACGTGGTTGCCGGTAAGTGCGTGGCCGGGCATGCTGCCTGCTGATTTTCTATTCCAATGGCTGTCGATCAGCCGAAGCAAGGAGAACACGATGTCCAACACCCTGTTTATTACCGGCGCGACCTCCGGTTTTGGTGAAGCCTGTGCCCGTCGTTTTGCCGAGGCCGGCTGGAAACTGGTGCTGACCGGCCGTCGTGAAGAACGCCTCAATGCGCTGTGTGCCGAGTTGTCGAAGCAGACTGAAGTGCATGGCCTGGTGCTCGATGTGCGCGACCGCAAAGCCATGGAAGAAGCCATCGCCAGCCTGCCGCCGTCCTTCGCCAAACTGCGCGGACTTATCAACAATGCTGGCCTGGCCCTGGGCGTTGATCCGGCGCCAAAATGCGACCTGGATGATTGGGACACCATGGTCGACACCAACATCAAAGGCCTGATGTACAGCACCCGCTTGCTGCTGCCGCGCTTGATCGCCCACGGTCGCGGCGCCGGCATCGTCAACCTCGGTTCCATCGCCGGCAATTACCCGTACCCGGGCAGCCACGTGTATGGCGCGAGCAAGGCGTTCGTCAAACAATTCTCCCTGAACCTGCGCTGTGACCTGCAAGGCACAGGTGTGCGGGTCAGCAACATTGAGCCGGGCCTGTGCGAGAGCGAGTTCTCCCTGGTGCGTTTCGCCGGTGACCAGGAGCGTTACAACGCCACCTACGCCGGTGCCGAGCCGATCCAGCCGCAGGACATTGCCGATACCATTTTCTGGGTACTCAATGCGCCGGCGCATATCAACATCAACAGCCTGGAGCTGATGCCGGTTAGCCAGACCTGGGCTGGTTTTGCGATTGATCGCAGTGGTGGCAAGGCGTAAGACCGAGTCGCGGCCAATCGCGAGCAGGCTCGCTCCTACAGGGATTGCGTTGAGCCTGCTCGCGAAAGCGTCGGACTAGACAAAGCAGGACATCAGCTAGACTCCTCATCCAACAGACCTCCGCGCCCAGCGGTTCAAAGGATTCCGAGGAGATTCAGTGAGCAATCGAGGCGAGCAGTCGCTGCTCAAACAATCGACCTTCCTGATGCTCGCCGTGACATTCGCCGGGATCATCACCGGTTTTGTTTCGGGCGCCCAATCCATCCTGTTCGATGGCTTTTTTTCGCTAATCGCGGCCTTCATCAAGGTCCTGATGCTGATCACCGCCCGGCTGATCGCCAAGGAAAGCAATCAGCGCTTCCAGTTCGGTTCCTGGCACCTGGAGCCCATGGTGCTGGTGATCGAGGGCAGCTTCATATTTCTCGTGGCTGTTTATGCCTTTCTCAACGGCGTGTTCGGCATCATCAGTGGTGGCCGCGAGGTCGAGCTGGGGCTGGTGATTTTCTACGCGGCGTTCTTCACCGTCGTTGAGCTCATCTATTTTTTCTACGTCCGCCGACGCAATCGCACACTCAAATCATCGCTGATCCAGTTCGACAACATCAGTTGGCTGGTGGACGCGATGCTGTCGGCTGGACTGCTGGTGAGCTTCCTCATCGCGCTGCTGCTCAAGACTCAGGGTTATGACGAGTGGGCGGTGTACGTCGACCCGATGATTCTGATTCTGCTGGCCTTGGGCATGCTTCCTCCCGCGTTCAAAATCCTCGGGCCGGCATTGCGCGATGTGTTGGGGATCGTCCCGGATCAACTGGACGACAAGGTGAACCAGGTGCTGGCGGCGGCGAAGATCGAGCATGGATTCGATGACTACATTTCTTACGTGCAGAAGCACGGGCGGGCCTGTTTTATCGAGATTCATATCGTCTTGCCGACGGATTATCGGCTGCACAGCGTGGTGCAACTGGATGCACTGCGGGAGGAAATTTCGGCGAAGCTCGGCAAGCCTGATGCGGCGCGATGGCTGACTATCAGCTTTACCGGGGACAGGAAGTGGATTGCGTGATTTTCGATTGAATCGCCAAGATCGCAGCCTGCGGCAGCTCCTACAGGATGTACGCGATCCCTGTAGGAGCTGCCAAAGGCTGCGATCTTTTAGCGGTCAGCGAAGATATTCGGCCAACCCGCGATAACACGTCGCCAAGTGATAAGGCGTGGTCGACGGCATGTCCCGACGGCTCACTTCCCCGTGCTCGTCGCGGCACTCATACCAGCCGCCCGCATGCAGCGAGCGCTGTTGCAATGCCTGCAATTGACGCAAAACCAAAGCCTCGCTGCCCGGGCGCAACGTCAAGGCGCGCAGGTACTCGGCCTGGGCCCAGATACGCTGCGTCGCGTCGCGGGAACCACCGTTAGGCCCCAGATCCAGCATGGCCCGCACGGCACCGGTCTGTTGATCGACGCCCAGTTGCTCGGTGAAGGCAAAGGCGCGCTCCAGCGACGCATGCAATTGCGAGCCGCGCAGCAGCTCGGACGACTCCAACAGGAAATACCACTCGAACTGATGGCCCGGTTCAAACCAGTTATCCACAGCGCCCAGCGGTTTTTCCATCAGCACGCCGTGCTGCGGATCGATAAATCGCTTCTGCATACCTGTGCATAACTCGACGAGCGCCCGTTGTACGGCGAGGTCTTCACGCACCGACAACGTCGCGAGGAAGGCTTCGGCGAGGTGCATCAGCGGGTTTTGCAGGGGGCCGCTGTTGAGCGATGACCAGTCACGGTCGAGGCTGGCTTCGTAGAGGCCATCACCGCTGGCGAAGCGCTTCGCGATGACTTCCAGGGCGGCGTTGAGCACCGACTCCACCAATGGCTCACGCACTTTGTCCCAGTAATGGGCGCAGGCGAACAGGATAAAGGCGTGGGTGTAGAGGTCTTTGCGTTGATCCAGCGGCGCCCCTAGCGGGTCGATGCTGTAGAACCAGCCGCCATGCTCGGCGTCGTGGAAATGCCGCTGCAAGGAACGGAACAGCGCCGCCGCCCGTTCTTCGGCGCCCGGCACCTGGCCGATCAGGCTGGCAAACAGATACAACTGCCGCGCGCAGGCCATCGCGCGGTAGCGCTGTGGTGGCAGTGGTTGGTGCCCGGCATCCAGCGCCTCGTAGGGCAACGCCATGTCGGCATTCCAGCCCGGACCTTGCCAGAGCGGCACGATCACGTCCTTGAAGTGCTGTTGCACCGAGGCAAACAGGGCGGTCAGTTCAGGCTGGGAGGCGGAGCGGGAAACAGGCGGCATTGGCTGGCGTCGTCACGGCAGGGTTGATTGCGCGACATGTTAACAGGCCTGAGAGGTGTGTTGTCTGTCAGGCCGTCATCGCTGCAACCCAGCTCCCACAGGTTAAGTGCAAATCCCTGTGGGAGCTGGCTTGCCAGCGATGACGGCCCTGACAGGCGCTAAAGAAATCAGCCGGCCAACAACCAAACCCCGGTCGCCGCCGAAGCCGCCCCTGCCAGTCGAACCAACGGCGCAGCCGCTTGCGGCAACACTCGCACCAGCGCATAACCCGCCGCATGCAACGCTGCCGTCGCCGCCACAAACCCTGCCGCATACGCCCAAGGGCTGGACATGTCCGGCAGCTCCAGACCATGCGCCACACCATGGAACAGCGCAAACAGCGCAGTCGCAGCCACTGCAATGCTCAGCGGTGGACGCACCGCCAAAGCCACCGCCAAGCCCAGCGCCAGAACAGATGCGGCAATCCCGCTTTCCATTGCTGGCAGGTTCAGCCCTTCAAAACCCAGCAATCCACCGATCAGCATGGTGCCGACGAAGGTGCACGGCAGCGCCCAACGCGCGGCGCCTTTCTGCTGCGCCGCCCACAGGCCAACGGCGAGCATGGCCAGCAAGTGGTCGAGGCCGCCGATCGGATGGCTGATACCGGCGATCAAGCCGTTGTCATCGTGCCCCGGGTGGGCGAAGGCGATGGCCGGGGTCAGCAGCAGGGCCATGGCGCCCAGGATGCGTTTCAGTGTCATGGATAAGCTTCCTTGTTGATAAGTGTCGATCAGGCTGCGGTCAGCAGGCCCTGGCGTTCGATGAAGGCGATGATGTCTTCCAGGCCCTGGCCGGTTTTCTGGTTGCTGAAAACGAACGGCTTGCCGTTGCGCATGCGCGTGGTGTCGCTGTCCATCAGGGTCAGCGAAGCCCCTACCAGCGGCGCGAGGTCGATCTTGTTGATCACCAGCAGATCGGACTTGCAGATCCCCGGCCCGCCCTTGCGCGGCAGCTTGTCGCCGGCCGAGACGTCGATCACGTAGATGGTCAGGTCCGACAACTCGGGACTGAAAGTCGCCGAGAGGTTGTCGCCACCGGACTCCACCAGAATCAGGTCCAGACCCGGAAAGCGGCGGTTGAGCTGATCCACGGCTTCGAGGTTGATCGAGGCGTCTTCGCGGATCGCCGTGTGCGGGCAACCACCGGTTTCGACGCCGATGATGCGTTCCGGCGCCAACGCTTGGTTACGCACCAGAAAGTCGGCATCTTCGCGGGTGTAGATGTCGTTAGTGACCACTGCCAGGTTGTAGCGGTCGCGCAGGGCCAGGCAAAGCGCCAGGGTCAGGGCGGTTTTACCGGAGCCGACCGGGCCGCCGATGCCGACGCGCAGAGGTTGTGTGTTCATGTGGTTCTCCAAAATAAAACAGGCCCTAGGAACGGAACAGACGGCTGTACTGGCGCTCGTGGGCCATACACGCCAGGGACAGGCCGAAAGCGGCGCTGCCAAAGTGTTCGGGTTTGATTCGGGTGGCGTTTTGCTGGGCCTGTTGCAACAGCGGCAGCAATTCGCTGGTCAGGCGCTGGGCGGCTTGCTGACCTAGCGGCAAGGTTTTCATCAGCACTGCCAATTGGTTTTCCAGCCAGCTCCAGAGCCATGCGGCCAGTGCATCCTGCGGACTGATCTGCCAGGCGCGCGCGGCCAGCGCCCAGCCGAGGGCCAGATGCGGTTCCGGGCGTTGTTCGAGGAAGGCGCGGGCCGAGGCATCGAGCTCCGGCAAACCATTGAGCAGTTGTTGCAAGGAGTAGCCCATCTGGCGGCTCTCCTGATGCAGCTCGCGAGTCTCCCGGCTGGCGCGGTGCTCTTCGCAGCGTTGCAGCAGTTCGTGCCAGTTTTCCTCGGCGGCCGCCTCGCAATGGGCAAGCAACAATGGCGCCTCGAAGCGGGCCAGGTTCAGCAGCAACTGATCGCTGATCCAGCGACGGGCACTGTCAGGATCGTGCACGCGGCCATTCTCCACCGCCATTTCCAGGCCTTGGGAATAGCTGTAGCCGCCAATCGGCAATTGCGGACTGGCCAGACGCAGGAGCGCCCAGGCCGGGTTCATAGGCGCACGCCGAACTGGTGCAATTTCGGCGGGTAGTTGAAATCCTCATCACCGTGACGCGAGTGGTGATGACCTCCGCCGTAAGCGCCGTGTTCCGGCTGGAACGGCGCTTCGATGTGTTCGGTGGTGGCGCCCAGCTGTTCGAGCATGGCCTTGAGCACGTAGTCATCAAGCAGGCGCAACCAGCCGTCCCCGACTTGCAAGGCGACGTGGCGATTGCCCAGGTGATAGGCCGCGCGGGTCAGTTCGAAGGCATTGGCGCAGGTGACGTGCAGCAGTTGTTCGGGGCGGGCGCAGACTCGGACGATGCGCCCGTCTTCGGCTTGCAAACATTCGCCGTCATGCAGCGGCGGCTGACCGCGCTCCAAAAACAACCCGACGTCTTCGCCCTCGGCACTGAAACAGCGCAAACGACTCTTGCTCCGGGCTTCGAAGGTCAGGTGCAGCTCGGCGGCCCAGTCGGGTTGAGGGTCGATTCTGCGATGAATCACCAGCATCGGAAAACTTCCAGCAATGGACAATGCTCAGGCTAGAGCAAGGGGCTTGCCAATCGCGGGGAAGTGTAGGAAATGCCTGTGGGAAAGGTAGGACGAGGCCAGGTTGGGCACGGGTTTTGGGTGATGTTGGTGCGTTGAGTTTTTACTATGCACCAAATTGCGGCGCACAAAAAAAGATCGCAGCCTGCAGTTGCTCCTACAGAGATACGCGATTTCTGTAGGAGCTGCCGCAGGCTGCGATCTTTTAGGGCATCACTCGGTACTGCCGAGCCCCTGCCAATGCTTCAACCCGATAAAGATAAACCGCAACTGCTGGGTAATCTTCGCCTGGGGCGTCAAATGCTCAGGCAGCGCCTCGGCCGGCGGGTCGATGATGTCCGGCAAGGTGGCGAACACGCTTTTGACGATGAGGTCCGCCATGACGCTTAGACCGGCGATATCCAGGTGTTGCAGTTTCGGCATCAGCGACAAATCGGCCGCCAGGTCCGAACTGATGTTTTCGCGCAGACGGCCGATGGCCAGTCGCACCGGCAACGAACCGCCGTACTGCTCGCGGGCCAGAAACAGAAATTGCGAGCGGTTGGCCGACACCACGTCGAGGAAGATTCGCACCGACGCATCGATGATGCCGCCCATGACGAACTCATTGTGCCGCACCAGGCGGATGGTTTCGCGGAAGGTCTGGCCCACTTCGCTCACCAGCACCAGGCCCAGTTGATCCATATCGGCGAAATGCCGGTAGAAACCGGTGGGCACGATCCCGGCGGTTTTCGCCACTTCGCGCAGGCTCAAGCTGCCGAATCCTCGGCCGCCTTCCATCAAATGGCGAGCAGCGTCCATCAGGGCGTTGCGGGTCTGTTGTTTCTGTTCGGCGCGGGGCAGCATCGCAGGGGCGTTTTCTGAAGTAGGACAGCGGCGCACTCTAGCAAATCGGCTTTGCCGGCGTCGAACGACGATAGGGGATCGAGCGGGGGAGTGGCGGTGCTTCTATTAAGTGAAGAGCCAGAAAGTCAAAAGCCCAATCCGGTGATTGGGCTTTTTTTCGGGGCCGTCATGGGCTTAGCTCATCGAGCTGTTGCGTTCGATCACACGGTCACCACCGCCTTCGGCGAGGGTTTGGCCTGGGGTGCGGTCGGAACCGTCAGCGGCAACTGTTTGACCTTGTGGCGTCTGGTCGTAGCCATCTTCAGCAACCGTTTGGCCTTGTGGAGTCTGGTCGTAGCCATCTTCAGCAACAGTCTGACCTTGTGGGGTCTGGTCGTAACCGTCTTCAGTGATCAGGTTTTTTTCTTTCAGGCGATCGTTACCACCTTCAGCGAGGGTTTGACCTGGGGTACGGTCGGAGCCATCAGCTGCAACGGTTTGGCTGAACACCGAGTGAGTGTCTTTCACTTGTGGGGTGGCTTGGTCAGCGGCAGGCAGTGCAAAAGCAGTGCTGGCTAGCATCGAGAGTGTAAGGCTAAGTAGAAGTTGGCGTTTCATGATCGGGTGCTCCGTGGGAGGGCAATAAATTGGGTACGAGGGCAATGCTACTCTCGATAAGTCGATATAAAAGTTCATAAACGCAATGTTAATAATCAACGGAATTGATTGTTCTCTGCAGCCCTTGTAAACCGGGCGTTTCCGGCCGATGTTTTTGCACCGGGATGGGTATTTTCGACTCACTCTCGCTGCGCAAAAGTGCGGGGCCGGTAACGCGGGACGGGAGGGGAAAGCCGCGTTCGACCGATCAATTACGGCAAAATCGTTTTTTCGATTAAACCTGCGGGCCATTTGCCAGTCGTAGATGTCATAGCGGGCCAGTTCTGGTCCCAGCGTTTTTCTTGAGCGTCGCAGTCGGGGGCGTTCAGTCGTATCAGGAGCCCTGTGCAATGACGCGCACTCGTAAAATTCTCGCCTGGACCTTCACCAGCCTTGTTGTGTTGTTGGCGGTTCTGGTGCTGGTCATCGTGTTCTTCGATTGGAACCGGATCAAACCTCCCCTCAACGCCAAAGTTTCCGAAGAGCTGCATCGCCCCTTCGCCATCAATGGCAACCTGGCCGTGGTCTGGCGGCGCGAGCTTGGCGAAGGCGGCTGGCGCGCCTGGGTGCCGTGGCCGCACGTGGTGGCCGAAGACTTGAGCCTGGGCAACCCGGACTGGTCGAAAACGCCGCAAATGGCCAGTCTCAAACGCGTCGAGCTGCGCATATCGCCCCTGGCCCTGCTGGCGCAGCGCGTAGTGATCCCGCGCATCGACCTCACCGAACCCAATGCCGAGCTGCAACGCCTGGCCGACGGTCGCGCTAACTGGACGTTCAAGTTTGACCCGAAAGACCCGAACGCCGAACCTTCTCCTTGGGTGGTGGACATCGGCGCGATCGGCTTCGACAAGGGCCATGTCACCCTCGACGATCAAAACCTGAAGACTCAGCTCGACCTGCTGATCGACCCGCTGGGCAAGCCGATCCCGTTCAGCGATATCGTCGGCGACAAAGCCGCGAAGACTGCGCAAGTGAAAGGCAATGCACCCCAGGACTACGCGTTTGCGTTGAAGGTCAAAGGCCAGTACCACGGCCAGAAACTGGCAGGGCAGGGCAAAATCGGCGGCCTGCTGGCCTTGCAGGATTCCGCCACGCCGTTTCCGCTGCAGGCTCAGGTGCAAATCGCCGACACCAATGTCGAGCTCGCCGGCACCCTGACCGATCCGCTGAACCTCGGCGCCCTGGATCTGCGCCTGAAGCTGGCCGGCGCCAGCCTGGGCAATCTCTATCCGCTGACCGGCGTGATCCTGCCCGACACTCCGCCGTATGCCACCGACGGTCACCTGGTCGCCAAGCTGCATGAGCCGGGGGGCGCGGTGTTCCGCTATGAAGAGTTCAACGGCAAGATCGGCGCCAGCGATATCCATGGCAACCTGGCCTACGTCGCCAGCCAGCCAAGGCCAAAACTCAGTGGCTCGCTGCTGTCCAATCAACTGCTGTTTGCCGACCTGGCCCCGCTGATCGGCGCCGACTCCAACGCCAAGCAAAAGGCCCGGGGCGGTGAGAGCAAACAACCGGCGGACAAAGTGCTGCCGGTTGAAGAGTTCAAGACCGAGCGCTGGCGCGATATGGACGCCGATGTCGAGTTCACCGGCAAGCGCATCGTCCACAGTGAAAAACTGCCGTTCAACGACCTCTACACACACTTGGTACTCACCGATGGCGTACTCAGCCTAGAGCCCCTGCGCTTTGGCGTGGCTGGCGGCAAGCTGGATGCACAGATTCGCTTGAACGGTCACACCGATCCCATGGAAGGCAGGGCGAAACTCACCGCACGCGGTTTCAAACTGAAGCAGCTGTTTCCGACCTTTGAACCGATGAAAACCAGTTTCGGCGAGCTCAATGGCGATGCCGACATCACTGGCCGCGGCAACTCGGTGGCGAAATTGCTGGGCAGTGCCAACGGCAATCTGAAGATGCTGATCAACGACGGTGCCATCAGTCGCGAGCTGATGGAGCTGGCCGGGCTGAACGTCGGCAACTATGTGGTCGGTCGGATCTTTGGCGACAAGGAAGTGAAGATCAACTGCGCGGCTGCCGATTTCGATATCAAAAGCGGTCTGGCCACCACTCGGTTGTTTGTCTTCGATACAGAGAACGCGATCGTCTACATCGATGGCACGGCAAATATGGCGACCGAGCAACTGGACCTGACCATCACGCCGGAATCCAAGGGCTGGCGCCTGATTTCATTGCGTTCGCCGCTGTACGTGCGGGGCAAGTTCATCAAGCCTGATGCCGGTGTGAAGGCTGTGCCGTTGATGTTGCGCGGGGCCGGGATGGTGGCGCTTGGAGTGATCGCCGCGCCAGCGGCAGGTTTGCTGGCGCTGATAGCGCCGAGTGGCGGCGAGCCGAATCAATGTGCGCCGTTGCTGGAACAGATGAAGTCGGGCAAGGCGCCAGTAACCGTCAAACCCACCCGATAATCGCGCGTCTGCACTGACGTCATCGCGGGCAAGCCCGCTCCCACAGGGGATCACCGTACTTGTGGGAGCGGGCTTGCCCGCGATGGCGGACAGACAAGCGCTGCGTATCGCAATGTGAAGCACTCACGCCAAGGCATGCCCCGATATCAATGCCTCTTCACGCAACCACGCAAAAAACGCCCGCACCGGCGGATGCCGTTCGCGCCCCGGAACGCACAGCGCGCTATACCCGGCGCCGTCCACTTGCACGTTCCCTCGATAGGCCACCAGCAATCCGCTGGCCACGCTTTCGGACACCAGAATATTGCTGGCCAGTACCAGGCCTTGCCCGGCAATGGCTGCTTGCAGGGCGTAATGCTCTTCGTCGTATTCGCGCACCGCGGGCTCGCCTGTCAGCCAGTTCTCGCCCGACCGCGCGCACCAGGCCTCCCAGCCATGGGCGTAGAGCTTGGAGTTGTGCCAGCGCACGCTGATCAGTGTCGGCGTGCGGGTCGTCGCCAAGGCCACTTGTTCGGGGGAGCCATAAACGCCGAAGGACTCGTCGAACAGGCACAGGCCATACAGATTGGGATAGTCATCAAGGCTGTAGCGCACCGCCAGATCGACACTGGCGTCCTGATGCAAATCGATGACTTCGCAATGGGTATCGAGGCGCAGGCTGATGTTCGGGTGCCGAGCGTAAAAGCGCCCGAGTCGCGGTACCAGCCACAGGGCGGCGAAAGCGGCGGTGGTGGAGATCGTCAGGCTCGCGCCGCTGCGCTGCGGGCGCAGCGTGTCGACACTTTGTGCCACTTCCAGAAAGGCGCCATGCAGGCTGTGGAACAGCCGTTCACCGCACTCGGTCAGTCGCACCTGCCGTGGCAAGCGATCGAACAACGGCACGCCGAGCCAGGTTTCCAGCGAGCGAATCTGATGGGATACCGCCGTCGGCGTCACTGCGAGTTCTTCGGCAGCAGCCTTGAAGCTCAGCAGGCGTGAGGCGGATTCAAAAGCGCGCAGGGCGGTCAGCGGCAATGAGGCAAACATTGAACACTCCACGGATGAAATGGATTCATCCAGACTGATTTTTGCTCATTTGAAAAACGGCAGCTGCGAGCTTCAAGCTGCAAGCCACAAGCAGTTTGAGTTTAGTCCTTAAGGAGAATCAGATGAGCACAATTCTTGCGATTCATGCCAGTCCCCGTGGCGAGCGTTCTCATTCGCGGCGTTTGGCGGAAGTGTTTCTTTCAGCTTGGCAGGCTCGACATCCTCAGTCGCGGCTGACTCGCAGAGAGGTTGGGCGGGCATTGATTCCGCCGGTCAATGAAGCGTTCGTGGCTGCCGCGTTTTATCCGCAACCTGACGCGCGCCCATTGTCGATGCAGGCGGATCTGGCGTTCAGCGATGAGCTGGTTGGCGAGTTGTTGGAACATGACTTGCTGGTGATTTCCACGCCAATGCACAACTTCAGTGTGCCCAGCGGCTTGAAAGCGTGGATCGATCAGATCGTGCGGCTCGGGTTGACGTTTAACCACACCCTGGACAACGGCGTGGCGCAGTACGAACCGCTGGTGCGGGGCAAAAAGGCCTTGATCGTCACCAGTCGCGGCGGCTTCGGTTTTGGCCCTGGCGGTGAACTGGAAGCCATGAACCATGCCGATCCATTGCTGCGCACGGCGCTGGGCTTCATCGGCATCACCGATGTCACGGTGGTCGCTGCCGAGGGCGAAGAGTCCGAGGCGCGCACGTTCGAGGTTTCTGCCGCCGAGGCCGAACAGCGCCTATTGGCGCTGGCCAGGGAGTTCTAGATGGCCTGGCTGTTTTTGCTGATCGCCGCCGGTTTTGAAGTGACGTTCGCCATGGGCATGAAGTACGCCGAAGGCTTCACCCGGCTCTGGCCGTCGCTGATTACCGTCGTCGCGGCGGTGGGCGGGATTTACTTCCTGACCCTGGCCATGCGCGAATTGCCGGTGAGCATCGCGTACCCGATCTGGACCGCCATCGGCTCACTGGGCACTGTGTTTCTCGGGTTTGCGCTGCTGGGTGAAAGCTTGACGGCGGTTAAGTTGGTGTCAGTCGGATTAATCGTCGCGGGTGTGGTGGGGCTGAAGTAAGGTATTTCGCGCCCCACCCGGGTCGGATCCCTGTAGGCGCTGGCTTGCTGGCGATGGTCGTTGACGATAACGCGTAGGGGCTGGTTAAACGCGGCGCACTTGAGACCATCGCCAGCAAGCCGGCTCCTACAGGGGGGGCGTGAAGAACGTGGAACGAGGACGGATGTCATAGACTGGTCGTCGAGTTGTCATGTTCGCTGGTGATGCTTGGCGGATGTCTTGCATCACGCCTTGCGTCACTTCACCGATCACAAGGATGTCCGCCCATGTCGCAAGGTTCCGCCCCGCGTTATCCGATTGT
This sequence comes from Pseudomonas sp. GL-RE-29, assembly GCF_019947275.1. Classification (NCBI taxonomy): domain Bacteria; kingdom Pseudomonadati; phylum Pseudomonadota; class Gammaproteobacteria; order Pseudomonadales; family Pseudomonadaceae; genus Pseudomonas; species Pseudomonas sp. GL-RE-29. The sequence continues at coordinate 979 of NZ_JAGYGD010000024.1, read as the reverse complement.
GTTGGTCCCGGGAATGCTCGGGTTTATTCGTCTGGTGCTTTATCCGTACTGGTACGGGATCATTTCGGCGCTGCGCCAGGGTGGTGCGGTGGTGTTTGCAGTGCAGGTTTCGCCGCTCAATTCCAGCGAAGTACGCGGTGAGCAACTGTTGGCGCGCATCGAAGAGATTCTGCGCGAGACCGGGGCCGGGAAGGTCAATCTGATCGGCCACAGCCAAGGTTCGCTGACGGCCCGATATGCTGCCGCCAAGCGCCCGGATTGGGTGGCGTCGGTGACGTCGGTGGCAGGGCCGAATCATGGCTCGGAGCTGGCGGATTATCTGCACAAACATTATCCCCATGACAGCGCCGCAGGCCGGCTGATGACCTTTTTGCTGCGGATGATCGCTGCCCTGATGAGCCTGTTGGAAACCGGTTATCGCGGGCCGAAATTTCCCGTGGATGTTCATGCGTCCCACCACGCACTCACCACCGAAGGCGTGGCGCTGTTCAATCAGCGTTATCCACAGGGCTTGCCCGAAACCTGGGGCGGGCAGGGGCCGGAAGAGGTCAATGGTGTGCGGTATTACTCGTGGTCCGGCACCTTGCAGCCGGGCAAAACGGACAGCGGACGAAACATGCTCGACGGCACCAACCGCAGTTGCCGGTTGTTTGCCAAGACCTTCGTTCGTGAAGCCGGGCATTGCGACGGGATGGTCGGGCGCTACAGTTCGCACCTGGGGACGGTGATTGGCGACGAGTACCCGCTGGATCACTTCGACATCGTCAATCAGTCGTTGGGGTTGGTGGGGAAGGGGGCGGAGCCGATTCGGTTGTTTGTTGAGCATGCGGCGCGGTTGAAAGCGGCAGGGCTATAGATTCCTGTGGCGAGGGAGCTTGCTCCCGCTGGGGCGCGAAGCGGCCCCAAAAAATGGGACTGCTTCGCAGTCCAGCGGGAGCAAGCTCCCTCGCCACAGGGTCAGTGTCAGGCCTAATTGATC